>CAZZZQ010000547.1:0-2995 GCA_964658405.1 uncultured Sphingomonas sp. | reverse complement strand
ACTCAGGGCACAATGGGGGCGTCGTCATGCGGCGCACCCGCCGCCGTGGCGGGGAAATCAATCGTCACGGTGATCACGGGCTGTCGAAGGTCATAGAGGCCGTGCCAGGGGCGGTAGAGGTTTTCGCCGTGGACCGTGAAGCGCGGAGCCGAGCGGACGACGTAGGGGAGCGCCACGCATTCCGGGATCGTGCGCGTCACGCCCGCCTTAGTCGTGGTTGAGTCATTTGAGGGGATGCCGAGATCAGGCCTGACTTCAGCCACGGGAAAACGGATACCGTCGTCGCGCTCGATGTAGAAGGCCTTCCCCGTCAGGTACGCATTCCGGCGCTTGGTGTAGGTCCAGTGCCAGCATGCGCGATCAGCCATCCTTGTGGGAGCGGAATAGCTTTGATCCGAGAGCACGGGAGCTAACGCCTCTTCGATGTCAGGGCCGGTCGAAAGGCCTATGGCCCCAGCGATTACAATGCCAACGCCCCAAATCGGTGCCAGCACCAGCGCTCGGATCGAGATGGAAATCATTCGATGGCTCCCGCGCTCTCGACGATCGCCGGAATATGGATCGCGGGGAAAAATTCTTCGATCGACCAAAGATGATGCGGAGGGTCAAATTGCGCGTAGATTTCGATCGTATATCCAAGCGACGCATCGAAATTATCAGGCATGATTGAGCAGACAGGTATGCTGCCCGTAAATCCGGCCGGCTTGGTATCAAGGCTATTGAGGCTATACCCCGTCACGGCATTAACGGGTTCAGAATAATAACGGGTTCCGTCATGGGCAATCCATGTCACCGTCTTCCGCAAGGGCACTAGATTGCGCAACTTGTGAAAGCTCATGCGCCAGCAGGTTCGATCAAGCTGCTGCGAAAACGTGACCTCGGGATGATCAGGGTCAAATGGAATGTAGCGCATGTCAACGACGGGCGGGAATAGTGCTGACTCTGCATCAGGTGCAGCTTTCCAAACCGCATACCCGCCCAGCAGGAGAAGCGGAAGATAAACGATCGCAATAATGGTGGCGCGCGTCTTGCGTCCAATCATGGCTTGGCTCCAGCCTTAAGGGCTTGCCACGCGCCTGTAGCGAGTCCAAGCATGATGACGCCGATCAGAACCATGAGGGCATGTCGCTTTACAGCGCCGAATGTTTCTCGAAGCTCTTTCAAAAACTGCATATCCCTGACAAAATCGGCCGGCTTGTCAGGATCGAGCCCTAGCGCCCGCATCATCTGGTTGATGACTTTTTCCGCGACTTCTGTCGCATGAGTCTCGGCATCTTCTTTGACGCTAGAGGCTAATCGCTTGCGGTCCTCGTCGGCATAACGCGCGAGCCGAAGAGCGTCCTCGCGTATACTGCGAAGCTCCTCTTTAGTGGCGCGGACTTCTCCTTTGATATCCGCCAACTCTTTGACGTAAGGGTCCATAGCTCGCCCGGCGGCTCGAATAGCAGCAGCCTCCCGTGCCAAGCCTTCCGTGTCTTCACTCATCACACCTCGGCTGCGGTCAGTAGGTAACGGGAAGGTAACGATGAGGGCTCACGATGCTGGGTAGCCATGTCGGGCCTCCTAGGGCTCGGGATGGTTAGGGAGGCGCGCGGCGGGCCAACGCAGCGTGTCTCCCGCCTGAGAAAATGGTGAAGCTACTTGCGGTGCAGCCAAGCGGCGGCGGCCGACACAGCGGGCGCGGCGATCGCGGCACCGAACAGCCATTCGATCACGCGCTGCTCAAAGGCGAAGTAGTCCGGCGGAGGCTTCACGATGCCGAGGACGCCGTAGTGGCCGGTAAAGAACGTGAACGTGCTGTCGAGGAACACGCCCCCGACATTAAGACAAGCCGGAACGGCCACGATCATGATGCAGAGCTTTGCACCCCACCACGCCATCTCTGCGACCCGAGCAGCGTTGATTTGAACCCGATAGGCCAGCCATGCCTTGTAGGCATCGACATCGCCGCCAGCGGCCGTTTTGAAGCCGTCCAACGTGATCTTGTCGGCGTTGTCCATATGGGCGAACCACGGAGTCAGAATACCCGTGAGACCACCCGACAATAGCGAGCCAAGGCCGCCTGTTAGCCAGGACCACATCACACCGGCCCTCCGCTGGCCGACACTACCTTCGGACTATCGGTGGCGAGCGCCAGTTCATGCGTCGCCTCGATCTTCGATACGCCAGGGACGGAGGCAGCACCGTCAAGAAGCTCGACACGATGCCGAGACTTCATCCGCTCCATCGTCCAGCGGAATGTGGAGGTGTAGAGCGCTCGCGCTACGATCAGCAGGGGAACGCCGTAGGACAGAACGTCAGAAGTGACGGCAACGACGATGTTGTTGTCGTCGAAGCCGGGCAAGCCATGCTTGGAGAGCCAGCCGCAGAACCAAGCCGCGAAATAGCGGAGAATGACCTCGTTGGCGTTCATCACGAGGCCTTTCCAGTCACCGTCGCCCAGAGGCGCGACAGAAGGCCGGGCTTAGCGGCTGCCGGAAGAAGGTGCGGCGGAGCCACGACGGGCGCCACGGCCGGCACCGGGGCAACTGGGGCGGCCTTGGGTGCCGTAGCAGCGCTCAGCGCGTCCCATGTGGCGGGACCAGCGACGCCATCCGCCGTCAGCCCCTTCAGGATCTGAAAGGCCTTCACCGCGCCTTCGGTCAGCGGGCCGAAATCACCGTCTACAGGGCCGGCGTAGAGGTTGAGGCTGGCCAGCTTGGTCTGGAGCGTCTTGGTATCGTTCACGGCTTCGGCGGAGGGCATGGGGGCCTCGGTGGTGGTGGAAGTTGAGCCCGCGCCCCAGATCTTCTGGCACTTGGCGAGCATGGTTTTGCGATCGGCTAGGCCGTTGGTGCCGCCGTTGATGGCGCGGGTCGATCCGACGATGTCGCCCTTATCGGCATGGTCCGGAGCGCCGAGCATGACGTAGGTCGCCGCCGCGCATTCCAGCATTCCCTCAGGGGACGTGATGAGCGCGACCGTCTCGTCTAAGGTCTTTCCGAGTTGAGCGGCG
>CAZZZQ010000546.1:0-2997 GCA_964658405.1 uncultured Sphingomonas sp. | reverse complement strand
TCTCGGACGAGGTGTGTTCAATGTCGTTGACCGTCGTCGAGAGGGCACGCTCGCAGACCGTTACAATTCGGCCTTCCATGTCCTGGGCAGGCAGGCCGCTGTAAGACCAGACAATCGTGACGACTGGGATGTCGATGTAGGGGTAAATATCTTTCGGCGCTTCGATGCACGTCGCGATTCCCAACAAAAACATCAGCAACGAAAATACAACGAAGGTATACGGTCGCCGAAGCGCGAGCCTTACAATCCACATTCAGCTAGGTCCCCAGATCCCGGGTCTTCTTGATGGAAGGTACGATGCGCGTTCTGGGGCGAGTGTCACCGGGGCGCAGCCTACAATAATCCTGGTGCCGTCTCCTCCGGTCTTCGACATGGGGTAATCGGCACGCACTTTCTATCTCATCAAAAAAGGTGCTCATGGCATTCGTACCAACCCGCCGCCGCTTTCTTGGCCTAGTCGGATCGACGCTCGCTTATTCAGGGACTGCCTGCACGCTCCGAGCCCAGGCGCCCGATGCCCCAGCCACCAGCGCCAATCATCTGCTCTGGTTTGACAAGGCCGCAGGCCAGTGGGCTGATGCGCTTCCGGTTGGCAATGGCCGGATCGGGGCTATGGTCTTCGGCGTCCCCCGGCTCGAACGCATCGCTCTCAACGAAGACACGCTCTGGTCCGGTGCGCCGCGTGACTGGAACAATCCCGGCGCGAAGCAGCACCTCCCGGTCGTTCGCCAGCTGGTTCTCGAACAGCAGGACTACACCGCCGCCGATAAGGAGATGCGCGGCATGCAGGGCCCCTTCACCCAGGCCTACGAGCCGCTCGGCGACCTGCAGATCGAGATGAAGCACGCTGAGCAGGTGCGCTCCTACCGTCGCCAGCTCGACCTTGATACCGCCGTCGCCACGGTGACCTACGAGGTCGAAGGCGTTCGCTACACTCGCGAGACCTTCGCCTCGGCCCCCGCCCAGGCCCTTGTGGTGCGGCTGACGTCCAGCCGAAACGCGGGGCTCTCCGGTGTGCTTCGGCTCAAGAGCCAGCTTCGGGCGACAGCCACCAGCGCGGACAACCGTACGATCCTCCTCACCGGGAAGGCCCCCAGCGATTCCGTGCCCAACTATATAGAGAGCAAGGACCCGATCCGGTACAGCGAGGTCGCCGGGGAGGGGATGTACTTCGCCGCCACGCTCAGCGCCTCGACGACGGACGGCTCTCTGAAGAGCCAGCCGGACGGGAGTCTCGCCTTCGACGGTGCCACCAGCGTGCTTATCCTGATCGGCATGGCGACCGGCTATCGCGGCTATTCTGTTCCGCCGAGCCAATCCCCGGCAGAGGTCCTCGCCTCCGCTCAGCGGCCGCTCGCGACCGCACAGTCAGCCTCCTATGACCGACTGCTTGCCGATCACTTACTCACGCATCGTCGTCTCTACCGTCGCGTCTCGCTCGATCTTGGGCCGGACAAGTCGGCTGCGCAGCCGACCGATCAGCGAGTCAGCCAGTTCGCCGCGGATCCCGACCCGTCCCTGCTGGCGCTCTACTTCAATCTTGGCCGATACCTCCTGCTCACCAGCTCTCGCGCGGGTGGCCAGCCCGCCAACCTGCAGGGCCTTTGGAACGGCGAGCTGCGGCCTCCGTGGAGTTCCAACTGGACCGCCAATATCAACGTCCAGATGAACTACTGGCACGCTGAGACCTGCAATCTCTCCGAGTGCCATCTGCCGCTGTTCGAGATGATCGCCGACCTCAGCCAGAACGGCGCAAAGACCGCCGCTACGAACTACGGTCTGCCCGGCTGGGTCTCCCACCATAATGTCGATCTCTGGCGCCAGTCCGCACCGGTCGGCATGGGGCTTGCCTTCTCTGACCCGACCTGGGCGAACTTCTGCATGAGCGGCCCGTGGCTCTGCGCCCACATCTGGGAGCACTACCTCTTTACGGGCGATCTTCGCTTCCTGAGGGCCAACTATCCCATCCTGAAGGGCTCGGCTGAGTTCTGCCTGGGCTGGCTGATCGAGGACGGCGCCGGCCATCTCACCACCTGCCCCTCGGTCTCAACGGAGAACAGCTTCCTGACGCCAGACGGCAAGTCTGCCAGCGTCAGCGCCGGCTGCACCATGGACATCGCGCTCATCCGCGAGATCTTCGCCCACCTCATCGAGGCGACCACCCTCCTCAACCTCGATCATGAGTTCGCTGCAAAGCTCGCCGCTGCACGAAAGCGCCTGCCAGACTACCAGGTAGGCCGCTGGGGCCAGCTGCAGGAGTGTTCCGTCGACTTCGAGGAGAACCAGCCCGGCCAGCGCCACATGTCGCACCTCTACCCGGTATATCCCGGCGCCGAGATTACGCCGCGTAATAACCCGCGACTGGCTCTGGCCGCACGCAGATCGCTGGAGCGGCGGCTGGCAAACGGCGGTGCCTATACCGGCTGGAGCCGCGCGTGGGCCATCGGCCTCTGGGCTCGCCTGCTTGATGGTGATATGGCGTGGGATTCGTTGAAGATGCTGATCCAGCACAGCACAGGAGCCAATCTCTTCGACACGCACCCGGCCGACAGTGGCAGCATCTTCCAGATCGACGGGAACTTTGGCGCTACCGCAGCGATCGCCGAACTGCTCCTGCAGAGCCACGACGGAGAGATCTCGCTGCTACCAGCACTGCCGGCTGCCTGGAAGAATGGATCGGTCCGAAGCCTTCGTGCCCGAGGGAGCGTCGAGGTCGCCCTGGTCTGGAGCGACGGCAAACTCAGAGAGGCGGAGCTCAACGCATCCCGCCCGGGGACCCACACGATCCGCGTCCCGAAGGGTACCCGCATCGCGAATGCGACGGCGTCCGAAGACGGCTCCTCCACCGCCCGGATCACCCTGACCCCGGGCAAGCGGCACAAGCTCCAGATCGTCTCTGCATAACCCAGACAGCCCGGGAGCCCCATCCTTCGCAGCTTCACGCGAAGGATGGGAAGGCATGAATTATTGGACTTTGCCCTGCGGACGGAGTCGCGT
>CAZZZQ010000545.1:0-3004 GCA_964658405.1 uncultured Sphingomonas sp. | reverse complement strand
CGCAAACGCCCCATTGAAACAATCCCCCGCCGCCGTCGTATCGACGGTCTTAACGGCAAACGGCTTGATCCACCGACGCTCCCCGGCATGCGCGACATAAGCCCCGCGCCCACCGAGCTTCAGCACGACGCCGGCAGCTCCGGACTCCCTCAGCTTCTCCGCCACCGCCTGCAACCCGGACTCATCAGCCTCCGCGATGTCGACGCCGGTAAGACCCAGCGTCTCACCCTCGTTCGGCGTCAGCCACGACACCGATCGCATCAACTCGGGACTGAGCGCCCGCGCCGGTGCCGGGTCAAGCATGAAGGGGATGCGGTCCCGAGCACACAGCGCGGCCAATCGCTCCACCGCATCCATCGGAATCTCCAACTGTGCAAGCACCATTCCAGCCTCACGCAGCGACGGCCACCACCGATCGATATCCGCCGCCATGATGCTCCCATTCGCACCCGGCACGATCACGATCGAATTCTGCCCATCTGCGATCGTCGTGATCAAGGCCGTTCCCGTACTTCCAGAAACCGTCTCAACCTCTTCGACATTCACTCCGGCAGCCCTGAGATCGGTCAGCAGCCGAGGTCCAAAGCCGTCGTCGCCGACACGCCCAAACAACGCCGTCGGATTCTCAAGCCGCGCCGCTGCCGCAGCCTGATTCGCACCTTTTCCGCCAGAAACAATCCGGAAACTGTCCCCCGTCATCGTCTCGCCGGGCCTCACGAAACGCTCCGCCGCAATCACCAGGTCGACGTTCAAACTCCCCACAACCATCACAGGCTTCATGGCTTCACCCCTGCCTGGATCAGGGCGTCCGCCCAGATCCGGTAACCAGCGTCGCTGGGATGCGTCTCGTCCGGCATCAGCGCAGCCGGAAGCGTGCCGTCAGGCGCAAGAAACTTCGCGCCGATAGCGAGATAGGTCACCGAAGGATCATCTCTGAAGCGCTGTGCGAGCAGCCGGTTGGTCTCAGCGATCGGCGCCCGTAATGGCCCGTTAGGATCTTTGCCACGTGGAAAGATTGCCATGATGACGATGCGACTTTGCATTGACCTTTGATGAACCTCGGCACAGATCTCCTCGATCCCCTCCACGATCTCGGCAGGCGTGTTGGCACGGGCATTGCTCGTCCCGGTGAGATTATTGGTGCCGATCGCGACCACGACCCACTTCGGCGCTATCCCGTCGAACTCGCCCTGGCGCAGTCGCCACAGGACATTCTGCGTCCGGTCCCAGCCAAAGCCCATGTTGATCGCCGGCAGGGCACCGAAGACATGCTGCCACTCCTCAAAGCCACTAACCCGGGCAGCCACCGGCGGCCCCGCCCAGAAGTGCGTGATCGAGTCGCCGATCAACACGACGCTCGGCTTCAGCTGCCGCTGCAACTCGAGCTCCGCAGCGTGCCGCGCATACCAGTCATACGAGTCCTGCTCCAGCCGCTCGACCGGGATCAGAGCCGTATTGATATCCGTCATCGACGCCAGCGGAACTCGTGGATCCTCGCCCATCAGCCGTGCCAGCGTCGGCTCGATCGCCTCCGCCATGCGGCGCTGGCCCACTGTATCCGGGTGCAGTGGGCTGCCATGCTGCGGCAGCCGCGGATCGTAGAAGATCGCCGACCTCAGCACACCCTTGCTGTAAAAGATCGATCCGATGTCGAGGTAGGTGACACGCGGATTCTCGCCGTAGCAGTTGGCCAGGTAGCGGTTCACCGCACGATCCGCCGCCGTCTTCTTCTCTGAGATCGCGCTGGGCAGAATCCCGAGCAGGAGGATGCGCGTCTGCGGCAGCCTGCGCTCCAGATTCGCAACCACCGCGTCGATCCCGACCTCTGCCTGCTCCGCCGTCTGCTCGCCCACGCCGGTGTTGTTGGTCCCGATCAGCAATACGACCGCCTTCGGGTGCAGGCCATCGACCTCACCGTGATCCAGCCGCCAGAGCACATGCTGCGTCTGATCTCCGCTGAAGCCGAGATTGAGGGCATTCCGAGGCTCGTAGAACTGCTTCCAGGTCGGCTGAAAGTTCTCGTCCGGTAGCTTTGCCTTGTCGTAGTTGTTGGTGATCGAGTCGCCGATCAGCAGCAGGTCCGTCTCGGGATGGTTGTGCACCGCCTCGAGGACTGCCCTGTGCCGCTCCGCCCACCAGCCGGTGCTTAGCCGGTCGACCGGTACAACCGCAGGGTTCTGTGCAAAGGCATGCTGAAACGCCAGGGCAAGCGTGACCAGGAGAAGCAGGGTGGAGCTGCGAAGCCGAGGTGATCGTCGTGAGGTGGTCACGCCAAGATTCTAATGCCCGCCGATTACGCCAGAAAGGTCCGGTCGCCGGTGCAGGAGGCGATTCGATCGATCATTGCGAGGAAAAGGTCTTCCGGCATCGCTCCCCCATTGCTGAGAGGAACTGTGGCCAGCGCCTCGACGATCGCCGGATGAAGATCCACAACCTCCGGGGACTCCGGGCAGGCAGAGATCCAGTGGGCAATGGCCTCACCCTTCGTCCTCTCCATCAGGAAATAGAACGAGAGAAGCCGTGCGCAGATCGACGCCCGCAGCTCATCACGCTCATAGTGCTTCCAGACCTGGGAGTACGCCTGGTAGAGCGAGGGGACGTAGCGAGCCTGCCAGGCCGCATCCGTCGGCTTCAATCGATTGGCCGAAAGCTCCGCAAAGAGCTCCCGGGAGGCATAAGAATCGCTTATCTCGAAGGCATCGCCCTGCGAGGGGCGGGTAGCGACCCTGCAGTTTGCCGCGCCCATGAACAAGGCCAGGGCAAACGCGATCTCATCGGGAGGAACTATGCAGAAAGGGAGTGACGAACGGTGCTCGGAAGTTTGGAGTACAGGTGCAGAAGTCATGCAGTGTTCCTCTGACTGGCCCAGCTTCCAAGGCATCAGCCTGTATGTAACCTACCGCACTTTATCGGCGATCGTCTACAGTCTAGGTCTACGCTCCCGGCGCCATTCCGGATGCGGAGCCGGCCCGCATCTCGGGAACCGGACTCCCGCGGAGCCATG
>CAZZZQ010000544.1:0-3005 GCA_964658405.1 uncultured Sphingomonas sp. | reverse complement strand
CGTACTGGTCGGCCTTATCCCACTTGATATGGAGTTCGGTGGACTTGCCTTTAGTGTTCTCGAAGGAGATGGACATGACCTCCTGGGGGGTGGCGACGGGCTTGCTCATGAGCGGGGTGCGGCCGAAGTCCTGTCCCTTGGGATAGGGGATGCCCCACTCGCCGGTGGCCTTGGAGATGATGAGCGTCCAGGTGGTAGCGGTGGGCAGGGTGAAGAGGGTATAGGTTCCGGCGGGAAGGGTGAGGGTTCCGATCTTGAGGTCAGTAGCGGTGACGAGAGTGGTGGCGGGGTTGGCTCCGGTGCGCCAGACTTCGCCGTAGGGGACGATCTCCGAGCCGCCGATGTGGCGTCCGCGCAGCGAGGGTGCGCTGTACTGGATGGTGACGTCCTTGCCACCGAGGGAGACCTTGGCGGAGGCGGGTGGGCTGGCAGGCGGAGCGCCGGGCTTGTCCATAGCCATCTGGGCCGTGGCGGTGAGACTGGAGAGGCCGAGGAGCGCCGTACAGGCGAGCGTAGCGAAGGTGCGCATGGAGTGAGTTCTCTCTTTCAGATACTTCCGTTGCAGGAGGTTGAATTCGATGGCGGTGCGTAATAATTAGACGCAGGAGCCGAGGCAGGGTTACGCCGCGACGCCTGTACGATGCTGCTGGGTGAAGGCATGGACTGTCAAACCGGAGTTCGCTGCTGGCCCGGGTTTTGACGCTGGGATTGTGCGGGGGTGTCGTGCTAGGCTAGAGGTACGCGCCCGTAGCTCAGCTGGATAGAGCGGCAGCCTCCGAAGCTGTAGGTCAGAAGTTCGAATCTTCTCGGGCGCACCATCTTCCCCTAAATTTCTGGTTTACAAAAAGAAACGGCCCCGATCTGCATCGGGGCCGTTCTTGTCGTGCCTGCCTTCGTTAGAAGAACAGCTTTGCGGTGAACTGCATCTGGCGTGGGCCGTACAGGACGCTGCTGGTGGAGGACGGCGAACCGAACGGTGTGCTCGTGAAGGGCGTGATGCTGTTCGTCGCGCCCGGAACGCCGCCGTATTGGTAGGCCGTTGTGTTGAAGCCGGTGATCTGGCGACGGTTGGCGACGTTGAATGCCTCGGCAAACAGCTGCAACTTGATGGACTCATGCAGCTGGAAGTCACGTGAGACGCGAGCATCCACGTTGCGAATGCCGTTCGAGGGGAAGGCATTGCGACGGAACTGCGGAGCGCGCCCTGCTGTCGGCGACGGGCTGTTGCTCACAGCACCACCGGTAGCGCCTCCCTCAATACCACCTCCTGCAACAGCCGACATGCCCGCCGTGAGCGGAAGGCCGGTCTGCTCGGTTGCCGTACCTGAGATCGACCAGCCATTGGCGACAACGCGGGCGTAGCGGTTGGCGAGGGCTACCTTCGGTGCGAAGACGATGCTGCCGACGAAGCGGCCGCGCATGTCCAGGTCCGAGCGGGAGTATTCGCTGAGCGAGCCGGGGTTCTTCAGGTTGAAGGGATCGAGGATCGTGTCGGTTCCGTTGAAGGTTCCGAACTGACCCGGAACCTGGCCGCCGTCGATCGCCTTGGCCCAGGTGTAGTTGGCAAGGATCTCTACGCCGTGGCTCATGGGCTTACGAATGGTGAAGGCCGCCGAGTGGTACCAGGTGTTGATTCCGCTGAAGCCGACGAGGATGCCGTTATCGTTCGGAGAAGGCCGTGCCAGCGCGCTCGAGTAGAACGGCACGGTGACCGTGCTGAGCGGGCCGCCGGTGACGTTCTGAACGGTGTAGGTCCGGGTCAGTGTCGTGCGGGGCAGGTTTGCGTCGATGAAGTACGGAAGACGCATACCGCGCGTACCAACATAGGCAATGGTCAGGCTGGCGTGGGTTGGAAGCTCCTGCTCCACAGCAAGATCGAACGAGTGGGTGTAAGGATTAGTGAAGCTGGGATCCTGACCGCGGAATGCAAGCTTCTGCGAGGCGACACCGGCGCTCTGAACGCTTGGGGTGACCGCACCAGCAAAGGGAGCGGCGAGAGGAAGGCCCGGCGGCGTGAAGAGGACACCGGTGTTGTTAGGCGAGCCGGGCAGATAGCTGTATGAAGTGCGAGCGGTCGCTCCTGTTCCAGTCGTAGTCTGCGCGATGGGCAGGGTGTATTGCTGCTGGTAGACTCCGTTCTCCACGCGGGTCGCGTAAAAAGTGGAGTTCGACGTCAGGCCATAGAAAATACCGTAGCCGCCGCGAACTGCCGTGCCCGGGTAGGGCGACCAGGCAAAACCGACGCGGGGCTGGAACATCTTGTAGTTAGTGTTTATCGATCGCGTGTAGAGGTTACCGAGCGGCGATGCTACGCCGTTGTAGCTGGTCGTGTACGGATTTGGCGGCTGAGGCACCAGCTGCGTGTCGTAGCGGACGCCGGCGTCGACCGTGAAGTTACCGGCAACCTTCCAGGTGTCTTCGAGGAACGCTGCGAGATCCTTATTCCAGAAATCATCCGCACCGACCTTCGTGATGGGGTCGTTGACCTGGACGAAGTTGCTGTAGTGGCGTCCACCGTTGACTCCGTAGACGTCCTGGACCCAGTTGGCGAAGACAGCCGGGGTGCCTGTGATGGTTGCGCAGACAGCCGTTCCCTGCAGAGCCGGATTCACGCACTGGTTAGTAAGGGCGCTGTAGGTATAGATACCGCCGCCCTGGAAGAGGTTCTGCAGCTGATCGTGGATGAAGTTAAGGTCCACACCAGTCTTGATGGTGTGGTGGCCAAGCGTCTTCGAGAGGGTATCCGCAGCCTGCCAGCGATGCTCATCCGGAAAAGCTCCGCGGGGGAGCGCGTTGGGAAGACCGTAGGCCTGGAGGCCGGTGATGGTGATCGACGGTCCGGGTGCATTGGCCGAGGTGACCTCAAGGTCCCGCGACCATTGGAAGCGGGAGACGTTCGCCAGTGAGGGAGAGATGACATGCTCCCAGTTTGCGACGACGAAGCGCTCGTGGAAGTCGGCGCGACCGTTAGTCGAGACCGAGCTGTTGTTGGAGGTCGCCGAAGT
>CAZZZQ010000543.1:0-3008 GCA_964658405.1 uncultured Sphingomonas sp. | reverse complement strand
CTGTAGAGCCTCGATTCTAGCGCGCTCGCACCGCCCTGCCCCGCACTCTCAAACGTCAGATGACGAAACCTGAACCAATCTGTCATCCTGAGCGAAGTCGAAGGACCTGCGGTTGCCCTCCTCACCCAGCCTCGGCCATCCTTCCCAGACCCACCGGAAAGGGCGGGAACGGCCGGGGCTACTCCGCAGCGGCTGCCGCAGTTCGATAGCCGGAACTTAGGAGATCGCAAGTGGAGTGGAGGCCAGTCGAATCACGTAACCGCGTAGCCGGAAGGCGTATATGCTCCCAAAGAGTCCTCACCCCATAAGCCGCTTGTCACACCTGAAACGTGAACAACTCCACCAGCACCCGCACGCGCTCCTTTTGACGCTTCGGCGGAAATCGCTTCGTCCGCGTCAGCTCGGCGATGCCGTGGAGGCTGGCCCAGAACAACTCCGTCAGGACCTCCGGCTTCGGTCCCTGCTCCTTGAACAACTCCAGCAATTGGGAGAACGCGAACCGCAGCTCCGGGGGAGTGGCTGCGTCGTCGAACTTCACGCCCAGGCCGAGCGAAAACATCACCTCGTAGAGCGCGGATGAAGACGCCGCGAACTCAAGATAGGCGGCCGCTACCGATTCCACAGCGCTTCCACGCGGTCGTTTTCGTGCCTTCTCGAGTGCCAGCCCCAGTTCCTGGAAGCCTTCGATGGCGACGGCGGCGAGGATGCCGTCTCGATTCTCAAAGTGAGCGTACAGCACCGGCTGGCTGTAGGAGATCTCATCCGCGAGCCGCCGCACCGTGACGCTCGCCCACCCCTCAAGCTCTGCAATCCGCCGCGCTGCGCTGACGATCTGAGCCCGGCGGGAATCCCTGTCCCGCAGCTTCCGTTCCGCAATCCGGCTATCTGCCTTCTTCGTTGCCATTCAATAAATATAGCATTGCTAGAATTTATTTCGATAATCGAGAATCCTTTCCATGGGCCGCTCGTCTTATCTAGCGTTGCTAGATATTTTCAAAGGAAGGCATTCATGCAAACCACAATCGCACTCTCCGTCGCTGCTCTCATCGCTGCAGGCATCATCTTCATTGGCTCCACCTACCTTGTATCTCCCGAACGGATCACCGGATCCTTCGGCCTCAAGCTGCCCGCAACCGACGCCAACACGCGCGCCTGGCTCCGCCTGAAAGGGATTCGCGATATCGGCAGTGGATTGCTTGTGCTGGTCCTTATGATGGCCGCGAGCAGGCGGTCGCTCGGCATCACCCTGCTGTCCCTTGCCATCATTCCCCTCGGCGACATGTCCATCATCCTGGCGTCAGGCGGATCGAAGTCAAAGGCTTTCTCTGTCCATGGGCTTACATGCCTGGTCATGCTTGTCGTCGGACTCCTGTTGCTCCATTCCGCCTGAGACGTATCCCGGCAAGCCGCTCTACATGGAGGAATCACCATGGAAGGCATGAATGTCATCACCATCATCGCCGCCGGATTGATGGTCGGGTGTGAAGTGGCCGTCGCCGCCTTCATCCACCCGACCCTGAACACACTTCCGGACGAGGCTCATCTGCCAGCAGCAAGTGCCCTGGCCCGCGTCCTCGGGAGGTTCATGCCGCCCTGGTACGCCCTTGTGGCTCTGCTTCTAGTGGCCGAGGCCGTCCTCGAGTGGCATCAGTCGGGCCGGCTGCCGATCTGGTTCGCCACCTCAGCGCTTTTATGGATCGTCGCAATCGTGTTCTCGCTGACGGCTCTCGTGCCGATCAACAACCGCATCGCATCCTGGGAACGGACCACACCCCCGGCCGACTGGAAGACGGACCGCAATCGATGGGACATGCTGCACCGGTGGCGTACGCTGCTGCTCACGATCGCACTCGGGCTGCTGATCCTGGGGGTTGTAAGCAGGTAGAGCTCCGGATCTACTTTACCTGTGCGCGATTCCGAGCAGCGCACAGGCGAAGGCCACAGTTCCTGCGGCACCGCGCACGTTATGGAACGACAGCCACCGTTTCCGCAGCTCCATCCAGTTGCCTGGAACCGTACCCGGCGTCCATGACGCAATCTGTTTGTTGATTGGCACCTCAATCGCAATGGTGATCACGATCCCGAAGAGCAGCAGCACGCCGCCCGACAGGAAGAGCCATCGAGAGGCCCCCAGGTTGAGATACGCCGCGAAGAAGAGGAGCAGCAGCGCACTGTTCCACCACCACGGCAGGAGCTTGCTGAAGACCGCATCGATACTCTGCCGCGCCAGCGTCCACGGAGCCGCATCGAGCACGCGCAGCCTGTGATGATCGATCGACGTTCCGACGAGAAGTCCGGCGAGCAGGCCGACCAGCAAAACAGCGAGGAAGGACACGGGATGCCTGAGGCTTTCGATCACAGGTATTTTCTCCGAGGAACGTTGCGAGCGATTCTACCCTTGAAAGGCCGGCGAACAACATCAATCTACGAAGCAGCTACTGTCCTGACCCGGCCCGGCCACCAGGTTCCATGTGCCCCTTCTTCGCGGCCTCACCGTGAAGGGCGAACCCATCACCGCCCGAAGAATGGCATCATGAGGCATGGAGCCACCAAAGCTTTCCATCCGTCCGCTGCAGTCTACCGATCAAGCCGAGTGGCTCCGCATGCGAAATGCGCTCTGGCCGGATTCGGACCCAGCCGAGGCCGCGGCCTGGCTCTCCCGTGAGGATGCCGCGACTCTCATCGCTGAGCGCGCAGGCCATCCCGGCCTGGTCGGCTTTGCCGAGGTTGGAACAAGGGCGTATGCGGACGGATGTGGCACCAGCCCCGTCGCCTTCCTCGAAGGATGGTACGTCGACGAAGCGTGGCGCGGACACGGTGTCGGCGCGGCCCTCGTACAGGCCGTTGCAGAGTGGGCAACGCAGCGCGGCCTTTGCGAGATTGCCTCGGATTCGCTGCTGGAAGATACGAGCGCCCACGCCGCCCATCTCGGCGTCGGCTTCGAAGAGGTCGAGCGATCGGTCAAATACCGGCTCGCACTCTGAGGCATCACACTTCAACCCCAGGCA
>CAZZZQ010000542.1:0-3009 GCA_964658405.1 uncultured Sphingomonas sp. | reverse complement strand
CCGGCTCATCGCGCGTCGTGAAGCCGACGGCGGCAAGATGTGAGGAGTCCTCCGGTGCCTTGAGCGGTGCGACCTGGAACCATTGCGAGTCGCTCACAGAGTAGAAGTCTTCGCCGCGGAGCTGTGTTCGCAGGAAGCCCATGTCGTCTGCATAGAGCTTTGCCGCAGCGTTCTGATCGGCGGCGTAGACCCGGACAAAGGCGATACCGGTGATGGCAGGGCGGCTCTGCGCGGGGAGCAGCGGGCAGGCGAGAAGGAGCGCGGCAAGGGTGAATAGCTTCACGGGCGCCACTCTAGTCGGTCGCGGTTGTGAAAGTCAATGCGAAATCGATTTAGTAGGCCGGAACAGGAAGCCAACCGCAGGTCCGTGGACTTCGCTCAGGATGACAGGCTTTTTGCGGGTGTGCGGGTGTTCACACCCACCCTTCGCGGTGCGGCTGCAAAGGGTGGGACTCCTGGGTGGCTCGCCGGGTTAGAGGGCGCGCCAGCCGATGTCGCGACGGTACTGCAGGCCTTCGAAGGAGATGGTTCCGAGGGCAGCGTATGCCGTGGCAAGGGCATCTTTCAGGCCGGTCTCGGAGGTGGCGGTGATGGCGAGGACGCGGCCGCCGGCGGTGACGATCGTGCCATCCGGGCGTGCCGCCGTGCCGGAGTGGAAGACCTTCAGGTTGTCCGCAGCGTTGCGGGCATTCCCCTCCTGTGTGAGGCCGGAGATGGGTTTTCCGACGTCGTACTTACCCGGATAGCCACCGCTCGCGGCGATGACGCAGGCGGCGGCGCCAGGGCGGAGCTTGATCGTCAGGCGGTCGGCGGTGCCGTCGATCGAGGCGTCGAAGAGGTCGACGATATCGTTTTCGAGCCGCATCAGAATTGCCTGTGTCTCGGGGTCGCCGAAGCGGGTGTTGAACTCGAGCACCATTGGTTGCGTCGTCCCATCACGCTGCGGAACCATCATGATGCCGCAGAAGAGAATCCCTGCAAACGGCGTGTTGCGCGAGGCCATCTCGTCGACGACGCGTTGCGCGACATTCGTGTTCAGCCACGCCTCCATCGCAGGGGACATCAGCGCGTCGGTCGAATAGGCTCCCATGCCGCCGGTGTTGGGGCCGGTGTCGCCCTCGCCGATGCGCTTGTGATCCTGCGCGGCGGCCAGTGGGACGGCGTGTTTGCCATCGCACAGCGCGAAGAAGGAGAGCTCGGTCCCGGTCAGGAACTCCTCGAGGACGACCTGCGTCTCAAGCGTCCCGAGCAGAGCGCCGCTGAACATCTGTGCGGCTGCAGACTCGGCTTCGTGATGCGTCTGGCAGATGACGACGCCCTTCCCGGCGGCGAGTCCGTCGGCCTTCACCACGATCGGCACGGAGAAGCTGCGGAGCTCGCGGCGGACCTCGTCGAGCGTGGAGCAGATCGCGTACGCGGCCGTCGGAATATCGGTCTGCTGCATGAAGGCCTTGGCGAAGGACTTGCTCGATTCAAGCTGCGCTGCCGCCTGTGTGGGTCCGAAGGCGCGGAGGCCGAGGGCCTGCAGCTTGTCGACGAGGCCGAGCGAGAGCGGAAGCTCCGGGCCGACGATCGTCATGGCCGGTGCCTCTGCCTGAACGAGGCTGACCATGGCGTGGAGATCGTTGAGATCGACGGGGACGCAGCGGGCCTCGCGGGCGATGCCGCCGTTTCCGGGGGCGCAGACGACTTCGGTGACGCGGGGGCTGCGCTTAAGTGCCCATACGACGGCATGCTCGCGACCACCGCCGCCAAGGACCAGAATCTTCATTTGAACGAACGCTCCATCTAGTTCCGGGAATAATTCCTGTACTTCGAGGCTAGGGGCGAGGCCTCTCTAAGTCAAACACGCGTAGCGTCGTGTACCCCACGCAGCGGTGCTAGCCCGGCTTGAGGGCGCCCTTGCCTTCAGCCCTGCGTCACAAGAATCGCACTCGCCAGCGACTCGCTCAGCAGCGCCAGCTTCGGCGAGCGGCCAATCTTGACCTGGTAGGCACCCTTGAAGGGGAGCTGCTCGCTTAGCTTCACGCGCGTCCCCGGACGAATGCCCTCGGCGGCGAGATAACGAAGCATCTCCGGATCTTTATCGGAGACGCTGGCCACAACGGCGCTCTGACCGGGAACAAGCTCTGAAAGAGCTGTCTGTTCAAGCCCTGGAATGGAGCCGTCAAGGCCCGGAATAGCATGGCCGTGGGGGTCGAACTCCGGGTGGCCGAGCTTGGCAGCAATGCGCTCTTCGAAGCGCTCTGAGATGAAGTGTTCCAGACGCTCGGCCTCCTGGTGAACCTCGTCCCACGGGTAGTCGAGGACCTGGGTCAAAAAGGTCTCGATGAGCCGGTGGTGGCGGATGATTTCGAGGGCGCGGCTTCTACCGGCCTTCGCCAAGCGGACGCCGTGATGCTTCTTATAGGCGACCATCGGTGGCTCGGAGGCGGCAAGCTTCTGCAGCATATTCGTGACAGAAGCGCCAGTAATGCTCAGGTAGCCGGCGATCTCGGTGCTCGAGACCTGGCGCTCTTCGCGGCCGCTGAGCTGGAAGATGGCCTTCAGGTAGTCGTCCATGGCCTCGCTGGCAATCCCAGGCTTCGCTTCTTTTGTTCGTTGGGCGCGAATCTGAGTTTTTGCCATAAAGAGAGCTTTGAATCAGGATAGCACTACGTTATTATTTAGCCATGGCTAATCTTGTATTTAGCGAGCCAAAGATAAAGCCGGCAACGTCCCGGTCAAAGCTGTGGGGCTACTTCGGGCCAGCGTTCGTTGCGTCGGTCGCGTACATCGACCCGGGCAACTTTGCGACGAATATCGAAGGCGGCTCACGCTTCGGCTATCGGCTGCTGTGGGTGCTGCTGTGGTCGAACGCGATGGCGATCCTGATCCAGTACCTCTCGGCGAAGCTCGGGATTGTGACCGGGCTGACGCTCCCGCAGAACTGCCGTAGACACTTCAGCCGGCCGGTGACGATCTTCCTTTGGGTCTGTGCAGAGGTCGCTGCGATCGCGACTGATCTGG
>CAZZZQ010000541.1:0-3030 GCA_964658405.1 uncultured Sphingomonas sp. | reverse complement strand
GACGGGAAACAGACCCGGCGCGATGACGGCCACGGCGCTGTAGGTATAGGCGGCGCCAGCACCGATGGCGATCAGGGTGAACATGTTGAGGCTACGGCGCAGGACCGAGTTCCAGCCGCGCACGAAGAAGGGCCAGCCGCAGAACAGCACGACGACGGTGGCGAGAACAAACTCGATCCAACCGAGAGCACCGTTTAGTCGAAGCGGCATCAGGACGTCGCCGGGAAAAAGATCCGACATCATGACGCCTAGCAAAGGCAGAGTGAGAGCCAGCCCGATCCAGAACCGGCGCGTCATGCTGTCGAGTTCGGGATTGCTGGTGTCTGCGACAGACTCCATGGCTTCGAGCGCCATACCGCAGATGGGGCAGTCACCCGGAACGTCTTTCACAATCTGCGGGTGCATCGGGCAGGTGTAGCGGACGACGGTCTGGCCAGCGACAGCGGGTTCCAACGCCATGCCGCACCTGGGGCAATCGCCGGCCTTGTCGCTGTGCACCTCGGGATCCATAGGGCAGACGTAGCCGGCGCGATTTGCTGCGACCTGCTTTGTCGCAACGGACTCTTTAGGGCGGGAGCCGTCGTACTTCGCAGGCTCCGCCACGAACTTTGCGAGACACCCTTTGCCGCAAAAGTACCAGGTTTTCCCGGCGTGCCCGGTGGAGCCTGCTGCTTGCGCTGGATCGACCTTCATCCCACATACGGGATCAGTGTGAAGCTCGGTTGAAATTTCCGCTGCGTCTGCCATGCCTTAGTTTAGATGCGTCTTGTTGGTCTGCAATGCTGCTTGCGCCTGTTCGGGGCGCGAGAGCGGGCGCTCCGCATTGACAAATAGCGCGGCAGGGGTCAGTCTTAATCCAGTGACTTTCACCACCCAAATCGCAAAGCGTATGTGTTGCACCGCCTGTTGTATGGCGTGTTGCTGCTGCGTACGTCTGCGTGGGTGTGAGTTCAACAGATAGTCCTACCTCTATCTCGAACAACTCAATCGGCTCGATTGCCCACCTCCAGCAGCTTTGGATTGTGGGCTTTTCTCTTTTGCGGTTCAACTTTCAACCACGTCTCATTTCACCGAAGTTCTTACACTCCTATGTCCACATTCGCTGTACCCGAACCCGTAGCTCTATCCAGTGCTCGCCTGAGCCACCTGCAGTTATTGGAGGCGGAGAGCATTCAGATCTTTCGCGAAGTAGCGTCCGAGTTTCAGAAGCCGGTGATGCTGTACTCCATCGGCAAGGATTCGTCGGTGATGCTGCGCCTGGCGCAGAAGGCCTTCTTTCCTGGGCCGATTCCGTTTCCTCTGCTGCACGTGGACACGGGCTATAAATTTCGCGAGATGATCACCTTTCGCGATGCGCTGTGTAAAGAGCTTGGCCTCGACCTGCTGGTGTGGCGCAACGAACAGGCACTGGCGGATGGCGCGAATCCTGTGGCTTTGGGAACCCAGCGCTGCTGCGGATTGCTGAAGACGACGGCACTGCTGGACGGGCTGCGCAACTACGGTTTCGATGCGGCGTTTGGTGGAGCGCGGCGCGATGAGGAGAAGTCGCGTGCCAAGGAACGCATCTTTTCTTTCCGCGATAAGGCCGGTCAGTGGGACCCGAAGAATCAGCGGCCGGAGCTGTGGAATCTGTACAACGCACGGATCGCGCCGGGCGAAAGCATTCGCGTGTTTCCGTTGTCGAACTGGACGGAGCTGGATATCTGGCACTACATCCTGCTGGAGCAGATTCCGATTGTGCCGCTGTACTTTTCGAAGGAGCGCGAGATGATTGTGCGTGGCGACTCGCTGATTCCAGTGGAGCAATCGTTTGTGAAGTCGCTGCCTGGGGAGACGCAGTGGGTGAAGTCGCGGCTGCGTTCGTTGGGCTGCAGTCCGTGCACGGGGGCGATTCGCTCAGAGGCCGATACGATTCCGAAGATCATCGCGGAGCTGGTGAGCTTCCGCTCGTCGGAGCGCGCGAATCGTGTGATCGATCACGATCAGGACGGCTCCATGGAGATCAAGAAACGCGAGGGCTACTTCTAATATGTCAACGCTTGCCATTCCCCTTGTAGAAGAAAAAGACTTTGCCATCGAAGAATTTCTGCATGCCGAACAGCAGAAAGACCTGCTGCGCTTCTCGACGGCAGGAAGCGTGGACGACGGCAAATCGACGCTGATCGGCCGGCTGCTGTACGACTCACGCAACGTGTACGAAGACCAGGTGCGGGCGGTGACCGGCAAGACGATCGCACCAGGTGCGAAGGCTCCGGCAATCGACTTTGCGCAGCTGACCGACGGACTGCGCGCAGAACGCGAACAAGGCATCACGATCGATGTCGCGTATCGCTTCTTTTCGACGCAGCGCCGCAAGTTCATCATCGCCGATACGCCGGGCCATGAGCAGTACACACGCAATATGGCCACCGGCGCATCGACCGCCGACCTGGCAATCATCCTGATCGATGCGCGCAAAGGCATCCTGACACAGTCGCGGCGTCATGCGTACATCGCATCGCTGCTGGGGATTCGGCATCTTGTTGCAGCGGTGAACAAGATGGACCTGGTGGATTTTTCAGAGGCGATCTACAGCGCAATCGTGAGCGATCTGCATGTTCTGCTGGCGCAGTTGAATCCGACTGGCCCTGTGCCAAGCCTGGTGACGATTCCGGTAAGCGCTCTGGATGGCGACAACGTGGTCGAGCCCAGCACGCGGATGCCTTGGTACACCGGCCCCACATTGCTGCAACACCTGGAAGAGGTTCCGGTATGGACGGAGGCGGCGACTGCGCCGTTTCGGCTGCCGGTCCAACGGGTGATTCGACCGGATCAGAGTTATCGTGGCTTCGCAGGACAGATTGCGGCGGGTACGGTGCGTCGCGGCGACACGATCGTCGCGCTGCCTTCGGGCCGCACCAGCCGCGTTGCCAGCATCACTACCTTTGATGGCGATCTGGAGTATGCCAGCGCGCCGTTATCGATTGCTCTGACGCTGGAAGATGAACTGGATATCAGTCGCGGCGATGTGCTCTCGATCGCCTCCGCACC
>CAZZZQ010000540.1:0-3038 GCA_964658405.1 uncultured Sphingomonas sp. | reverse complement strand
CATCAGCCCCCAAATCGACACTCCTGTTTCGACCCCGGCAAGCCAGTTTCAAGCTCTCCTGCACGGCGTGGGCGTTGCATCGCTCGCCGATCTGGGCTGGATCGCCATCACCGGCGAGGACCGCGTTCGCTGGCTCAACGGCATGGTCACCAACTCCATCAACAACTTGAAGCCCGGCGACGGCTGCTACAACTTCATCCTCAGCGTGCAGGGCCGCATCCAGGGGATCGCGAATGCCTTCGCCCCGACGATCTCCCCCGACCGGATTCTGCTCGAGACCGACCGGACGCAGGTGCCCGGCCTGATCGCAACCTTCGACCGGTTCATCATCATGGACGACGTCGAGCTCGCAAATATCTCCGAATGCTGGACCGGCATCACCGTGATCGGACCGGAGGCGGAAGGGCTGCTGGGCAAACTTGGCCTGACGCTCCCCGGGGCCGCGACGCCTTCGATGGCAGCTACCATCTGGCAGGAAAAAGATGTAACGGTCATCGCGGCGGACAGCCCGCTGGTGCCGCGATTTGAGCTTTGGGGTGACGCTTCGGTGATCGAGGAGCTGCGAAAGACCCTCATCGAAGCGGGTGCCGTGGCCTGTGAGCCGGACTCGCTGGAGCTTCTCCGAGTCGTGGAAGGCACCCCGCGCTATGGCATCGACATCCGCGACAAAGAGCTGCCGCAGGAGACCGCCCAGACCCGTGCGCTGCACTTCGCCAAGGGCTGCTACCTGGGCCAGGAGATCGTGGAGCGGATTCGATCGCGCGGCAACGTGCACCGGACCTTCAGCGGCTTCCGCCTGAACGGCACGCTGCCGCCAGTCGGGACGCCCATCGAAGCAGACGGCAAGGCCATCGGCGAGCTGACCAGCATTGCGGAGATTCCAGGCGGCGGCGACTCCATCCAGATCGGCCTGGGGTATATTCGCCGGGAGGCGTTGGATCGTCTCGCGCCGCTCACCTACGCCGGCGGCGACCTGGTCGCCATTGCTCTTCCGGTTCGCGAGCTTTGAAGCCTCCCGTCGTGTCCTCGCATCTCAGTGTTTAGAAAGAGTGATCATGTCCGAACCGAATAAGCCGTTTGTAGTCACCGATCGCCGGAAGTTCACCAAGGATGGCGAGCTGCGCCCCGATGCCGATCCCTCGCCCGAGCGCGAACGCCCCGTACTGCCTCCCCCGGAGCCAGTCGCTGCTGCACCCGTCGACGAGACGACCCCGGCGCCCGCAGCCGAGGTTGAGCCGCCGGCTACCGATCAGCTTGATCCGGAGATGCCGCCGCCGCTGACCGAAGATCAGAAGAACCAGGCAAAGATGGCCTTTGAGCAGACCGCAGACCGCCTCGACACCGCGATCCGCGCCGGCAACCCCGGGATGGAGCACCTCCCCGCGATGACCTTCGACCGGCTGGTGCAGTCGGTCTACATGACGGCGATCATGCAGCTTGGCGGATCGACGGCCGAAGGCGAGCAGCCGCGTGTCGACCTGATGGGCGCGCGCCAGAGTGTGGACATGCTGGCCGTGCTCGACGACAAGACCTCCGGCAACCTCTCGGAGCCGGAGGCACGGCTGCTGGAGAACGCGCTCTTTGAGCTGCGCATGGCGTTCCTTGAGGTCACACAGGCGCTCTCCCGCTCCGCTGCAGCCAAGGCTCAGAGTGGCGCCGGACGTCCCGGCCCCGGCGGCTTCGGTCCCGGCGGCCCGTCCATCGTCCGCTGACGATGGAGGCAACCCTTACATTCCTCGGCACGGGGACCTCGATGGGGGTCCCCACGCTCGGCTGCACGTGCGCCGTCTGTACGTCGACCGACGTGCATAACCGTCGCACGCGCGCCTCGGTGCGGATCGCGTACGAGGGCCACACGGTCCTGATCGACACCGGTGCCGACTTCCACGCGCAAGCCTTGCGCGAAGGAATCAGCCGGGTCGATGCCGTCTTCTACACCCACGGCCACGCGGATCACATCCTCGGCATGGACGATCTCCGGCCACTGACCTTCCACCGTGACGGCCCGCTGCCGCTCTATGCGGACGACGCAACCGCCGACGCACTGGAGCGGATCTTCAGCTACGTCTTCGACCCGGAGAAGCGGCACAGCACGACCGCCCGCGTTCAGATTCACCGGCTCGACCCAATGCCGGGGGCTGGCGTCGAGCTCTTCGGCGCATGCTTCCGCCGCATCCCGCTGATCCACGGCCGCCAGCGAACCACCGGCTATCGCTTCGGCGGCGCCGCGTACCTGACCGACATGAGCGACCTGCCGCCCGAGAGTGTTCCTTTGCTCCAGGATCTGGACGTGCTGATCATCGACGCCCTGCGCATCCAGCCGCACTTCAGCCACTCACACCTCGAGAAATCGATCGGCTTTGTAGAGCTCCTCAAGCCGAAGCGGGCCTTCTTCACGCACATGGGCCACGACCTCGACCACGAGACGACCAACGCCTCCCTTCCACCCCATATCCGGCTCGCCTACGACGGCCAGCAGATCCATTTCGAGATAGCCTGATGCAGATCTTTCGCTCGCTTGACCAGATCCCGCCGGAGTTCGGCCCCACCATCGCCACCATTGGGAACTTCGACGGCGTGCATCGCGGCCATCGCTGGGTGATCGCCGAGGTCATCGCCCGGGCCGCCGCGCTCAACCAGCGCTCGCTCGCCGTCACCTTCGACCCGCATCCCGCTCGCGTGCTGCGGCCTTCGGTTCCGCTGCCGCTGATCACCCCCATCGAGCGCAAGCTGGAGCTGCTGGCCTCGACCGGAATCGACGCGACGCTGGTTCTTCCCTTCGACCGGGTGTTTTCGCGGCTGTCCGCACCGATGTTTGCAGAGCAGATTCTCTGCGACGGCATCCTCGCGACCGAGGTCCACGAGGGCGAGAACTTCCGCTTCGGCTATCAGGCTGAGTCGGGCGTTGATGGGCTGCAGACGCTCGGCAAGCAGCTTGGCTTCGCGGTCCGGGTCTTCGCGCCGCAGATTCTGCGCAACCAGGTAGTCTCCTCCAGCCGCGTCCGCCAGCTGATTGCAGAAGGCGACATGAGCCATGT
>CAZZZQ010000539.1:0-3040 GCA_964658405.1 uncultured Sphingomonas sp. | reverse complement strand
CCCGGCTCCGGAACCAGCAGAAGGCAGGCGCCAACCGCGCCGATCAGCCTTTCGGCCTCTCTCCTTGCAGACTCCCCGGCCTCCCCACCCCGGAGTTTTGTACTCGCACCATTCCCGTTTGACCGCACGAGCAGCACCCTGCAGGAAGGGGAATCACTATGAACTGCGCCAATCATCCCGACCGCGAACGCGTCGCTTTCTGCCAGAACTGTGGCAAGCCGCTCTGCGCGGAGTGCACGCGAACCATTGGAACTGCCGTCTTTTGCGAACCCTGCCTGGCCGCGCGCCTGGCCGCCGCGGATGCTGCCGCTTCGTCCTCTGGAACTCCTTACAGCTCCGTCAACGTACCCCCCTATAACCCCGTTGCAGGGACGACTCCCGGAGCGCCGAATCCTGTGCTCGCCGGCGTGCTCGGCCTGATCCCCGGCGTCGGGGCCATGTACAACGGTCAATACGCCAAGGGTGTCGTGCATTTGGTCGTCTTCGCCGTGCTGGTCTCGCTGGCAGATTCAAACGGGGTCTTCGGTCTCTTTGTCACAGGCTGGGTCTGCTACCAGGCGATCGAAGCGTACCATACGGCCAGAGCTCGCAAGGACGGCACAGTCCTCCCTAACCCTTTTGGTTTGAATGACATTGGAGAGCGGCTGGGCTTTGGTAAGTCCTGGACCCCGGTAGCGACGACCACCGTCCCTCCGGCTCCGCAGGCACAGGATGTACGGCCGGACGCACCCTATACGCAGACCGGGTCAACCTACCAGGGCGCAAATCCCACGCAGAGCTATGCCGTGCCGCCGGTTCAGCCAGCAGGCAGCTGGGGCGCTCCGACTGACTTTCCGGGTTATGCCGTGCCGCCTACCCCTCCTTACAGCGACCCGTATGCTGCCGTGCCCGTCGATCCTTCGCCTGGAGCGACCAATCGGTTCCCGACGGGAGCGATCCTGCTGATCGGACTTGGCTTGCTCTTCTTCTTTGGAAGCTCGGGGATCTTTCACCACTTCCCTGTCCAGCGAGTGATTCCGTTCCTTCTAATTGCATTCGGGGTCTGGATCTTTGTCCGCAAGATGACCAATTCGGGCTATGGTCTGTCTGATGACGGGACCCCTGCGTACCAGCTGCGTCTCTTCCGCGCCCTGCGAGGATCGATCTACGTCATCCTGGTGGGCGTGCTTTTCTTCCTGGATAGCTTCTACATCCTGTCCTGGGGTCATAGCTGGCCACTCTTCATCATCGTCGCCGGACTGATGTCGTTCTTTGAGCGCTCAGCCTACAGCTCAGCCGCTGCCGCTCCCTATTCCTACAGCCCTGCGGGGACAGTTGTTCCCCCATCTGCTTCATCCACGGTTACAAACTCCGGTTCGGAGATCATCCCGACCCGCAACGAAGAGGGGAGATAATCATGAGCAGCTATCCTCCCCAGTATCCGCCGCCAGGTCCTCCTTATCCGGGTCCTTCATCCCGTGACTGGAAGAACCAGCGCCGCATGCTTCGCGACCAGGAGCGTGCACAGCGTGATCAACAGCGCTTCCAGATGCGCAGCATGCGTCGTAATTCGATCGTTGGTCCGATCATTGTGGTGCTGGTCGGGATTGTATTTCTGCTCGTCCAGACAGGCCGACTCCATCAGGCCCGGCTCTGGGACTGGTATGGCCGCTGGTGGCCGCTGATCCTCGTTGTGGCCGGCGTGGTCCTGTTGATCGAATGGGGCATCGATCAGGTTCGCCCGAACGACCCGCAACACCCGCGTTTTCGCCGGAGCATCGGTGGGGGTGTCGTCACCCTGGTCATCCTGCTCGCCGTTGGAGGGGTGATCTCCAGCGGAGTTCACGAGGGCTCAAACTTCTTCGGGCACGGATTCTCGATCAACCCGGACAATATTGAGGAGTTCCTGGGAGACAAGCATGAGAGCGATCAGAATCTTGACGAGACCATGCCCCAGGACGGTTCGCTTACGCTCGACAACCCGCGCGGCGATGTCACGGTGAGCGGGACGAGCTCTGACGGGCACTTCCACCTTTCTCTTCATAAACAGGTGTACTCCCGTTCGGACTCGGACGCTGAGAACAAAGCGCGCGCTCTCACCCCTCGCGTCGTGGTCAACGGCAAACAGGTCTCGATCACGATGCCGACCCAGAGCGGCTCCATTGCAGACCTGACGCTGAGCGTTCCGGCGTCTACAAACATGACCGTCAATGCTAATCATGGTGATGTCCATGTGGATAGCCTCAAGGCACCCGTTACATTGACCGCGAATCATGGTGATGTTGAGGTCTCCGCGGTTACCGGCAGTGTCTCGGCCCACATCAACAACAATGGCTCGTCCTTCTCTGCTCACAGCATCGTTGGCCCGGTCTCGCTTGAAGGCCATGCTGACGATCTGACGTTGTCGGACATCAACGGCGCTCTCAATCTTTCAGGCGACTTCTATGGAACAACGCATCTTGAGCACGTGACAAGCCCGGTCCGCTTTCATACCAGCCGCACGGACTTTCAGCTTGCCCGGCTGGATGGCCAGATGGAGATCAGCTCCGATGGCATCACGGCGGATCAGTGCGTCGGACCAGTCGTTCTGACGACTGCGAACCGTAACGTAACGCTCGAAAAGGTATCCGGCGATCTTGCTGTGACAAACCGGAACGGGTCGGTTGACCTGATCAGCGCTCCGCCCATTGGAAATGTCACCGTACAGAATCGCAATGGATCGGTGAACCTCACCTTGCCTGACCACGCTAACTTCGTCGTCAATGCAGAGACGAATAACGGGGACCTGCAAAACGACTTCTCGCTGCCCAGCCAGGACACTGAGAATCGCAAGACTCTCAATGGGACGGTGGGTAAAGGCGGATCGCTCATTCGCATCAATACCAGCCAGGGGGACGTAGCGATTCGGAGGGCCTCCATCGCGCCGTTACCGCGCGTTGCCCCCGTAGCGCCGGCCGCTCCCACTCCTCCGCAGGTGAATGTCAGGGGTGAGGACGGGAGCAGCGTCTATGTCGGCAAGGACGGAGTGCGCGTCGTCTCCGGCTCAGATGGAAGCAGCGTC
>CAZZZQ010000538.1:0-3043 GCA_964658405.1 uncultured Sphingomonas sp. | reverse complement strand
CCCAGCGCCGAGACGCGTACCTTCCGAGAGCTCTGTGCGGATCATGGGCTTACCTTGACCCATCAGCGCCAGGTGCTCTACGAGGTCATGCAGTCGATGCCTGGCCACCCCAATCCTGAAGAGGTGCATGCGCAGGTCAAGAAGCGCATTCCCGTCATCTCTCTTGCGACCGTCTACAAAAATATTCATCTCTTCGTCGAGAAGGGCGTGCTAAAAGAGGTGAGCATGCACCACGGCTCGCTTCGAGTTGAGCTGGATGATCACCCGCACCATCACCTCGTCTGCTCACAGTGCAAGGCCATCACCGACGTCGAGGAAAAAGATCTCGGCGTCTTCCCAGCGCTGCAACGGTTGCCCGGAGGCTTTCAGCTGGAACGGTACGCGATCGACGTCATCGGAATCTGTGCGGCGTGCCAGAAGGCGCCTCGCAATCACACCATCGGCTCAACAGGCAAGTTGAAGAAGCTGCAGTAAGAGCCGAAGACGCACATCAACACCTTGCGACAGGACTTCTTCCAGTAGGTCGATCTTCAAGCCAGCTGGATCTTGGCCGGTCCGTTCAACTCGCAGGGCAGGTTTCCTCATCAACAGGAACGAAGGAGCAGAAATGTCGAACGAAATGAAGTGCCCAGTGCCGCACGGCAACAACCCTTCCACCAGCACCGAGACAGAGTCCCCCATGCACGGCGCTGTCACGAGCAACTCGCGCAAGATCACGCGCAACGAGCAGTGGTGGCCGGATCGCCTGGACCTCGCCGTCCTGCACCAGAACACCAAGCTCGCCGATCCCATGGGGAACGAGTTTGACTATGCGAAGGAGTTCAAGAGCCTCGATCTCGACGGCGTCATCAAGGACCTGCATGCCCTGATGACCGACTCGCAGTCCTGGTGGCCCGCGGACTTCGGTCACTACGGTCCGTTCTTTATCCGCATGGCCTGGCATAGCGCCGGAACCTACCGCACCTCGGATGGTCGCGGCGGCGCAGGCATGGGCACACAGCGCTTCGCCCCGCTCAACAGCTGGCCGGATAACGTCAGCCTCGATAAGGCGCGCCGCCTGCTCTGGCCGATCAAGCAGAAGTACGGCAAGAAGATCTCCTGGGCCGACCTGATGATCCTCACCGGTAACGTTGCGCTTGAGTCGATGGGCTTTAAGACCTTCGGCTACGCCGGCGGACGTGCTGATGTCTGGGTCCCGCAGGAAGACATCTTCTGGGGTTCGGAGCACACGTGGCTCGGCAGCGACCGGTACCAGGGCGATCGCGATCTCGCGCACCCACTCGCCGCCGTGCAGATGGGTCTGATCTACGTCAACCCGGAAGGCCCCGATGGCAAGCCGGATCCAGTGGCCTCGGCCCGCGACATCCGCGAGACCTTCGGCCGTATGGCCATGAACGATGAGGAGACCTTTGCGCTCGTAGCCGGTGGCCACACCTTCGGCAAGGGCCATGGTGCTCACGATCCGAGCAAGTTCGTCGGACCGGAGCCAGAGGGCGCACCGATCGAGCAGCAGGGCTTTGGCTGGAAGAACTCCGCAGGCAAGGGCAACGCCGAGGACACCATCTCCTCCGGTCTCGAGGGCGCATGGACCACGAATCCTACCAAGTGGGATAACGAGTACCTCGACAACCTCTACAACTACGAGTGGGAGCTCGGCAAGGGCTCGGGCGGCGCGTGGCAGTGGTATGCCACCAAGGAAGAAGCGCGCATCCCCGACGCGCACATCGAGGGCAAGAAGCATCTGCCGATGATGTACACGTCAGACCTCGCGCTGCGCTTCGATCCGATCTACGCTGAGATCGGCAAGCGCTTCCAGAGCCACCCGGAGCAGTTCGCCGATGCCTTCGCCCGCGCCTGGTACAAACTGACCCACCGCGATATGGGCCCGATCGTCCGCTACCTCGGCCCCCTGGTTCCCAAGGAAGAGCTGATCTGGCAGGATCCTGTTCCTGCAGTCGAGCAGGAGCTCGTCGGCGAGGCGGAGATCGCCGCGCTCAAGGAGAAGATCCTCGCCTCCGGCCTCTCACCCTCGCAGCTCATCTCGACCGCATGGGCAGCTGCATCGTCCTTCCGTGGCTCGGACAAACGCGGTGGAGCGAACGGCGGACGCATCCGGCTCGAGCCGCAGAAGAGCTGGGAGGTCAACCAGCCTCTTGTGCTCGCAAAGGTCCTCGCCACGCTCGAGGGCATTCAGAAGGACTTCAGTGCAACGGGCAAGCAGGTCTCGCTCGCTGACCTGATCGTTCTGGGTGGTACTGCTGCTGTTGAAGCGGCGGCAAAGAAGGCCGGACACGAGATCGCCGTTCCATTTGCACCGGGTCGTACCGATGCGTCGCAGGAGCAGACCGATGTGGCTGCCTTCGCACCGCTCGAGCAGACCGCAGACGGCTTTCGCAACTACCTCCGCCTGGGCCACACGCTCCGGTCCGAGGAGTTGCTGATCGATCGCGCCCAGCTGCTCACCCTCACTGCTCCGGAGATGGCGGTCCTCGTTGGTGGACTACGTGTCCTCGGCGCAAACCACAAGCAGTCCAAGGATGGTGTCCTGACCGAACAGGTCGGCACGCTGACCAACGACTTCTTCGTCAACCTGCTCGACATGGCGACGGAGTGGAAGGCATCCTCCACGGCAGAGGGTCAGTTCGAAGGAACGGACCGCTCGACCGGTGAGGTCAAGTGGACCGCAACCCGCGCCGACCTGATCTTCGGCTCCAACTCGCAGCTTCGTGCTATCGCTGAGGTCTATGCAGCGGCGGATGCGAAGGAGGTCTTCGTCAAGGACTTCGTCGCAGCCTGGACCAAGGTCATGAACCTCGATCGCTACGAGCTTCGCCAGTCGTAGTTCGGAAAGCATTCTGGAAGAGGGGCTACCGAAAGGTAGCCCATCTTCTTTTTTGGCCAGGGCCAAGGCCCATTGGCTGACCAATGCTCTCATCGGAGAGGCATGGCCCCTCTCGGACTTTCGCACGTTGTCTTTTTCTGGGGGAATTGATGGTGAGAGCGCTGGGGCTCGAACCCAGGACCAACGCCTTAAAAGGGCGAT
>CAZZZQ010000537.1:0-3058 GCA_964658405.1 uncultured Sphingomonas sp. | reverse complement strand
GCTAAGAGCTAAGGGCTAGAAGCTAAGAGCTAAAAGCTTGCCTCTCCATTGAAATCAATCGTCTGGAGGATGCCGGCCTGCTACCCCGGAGGTAGACTGCGGTGGGCACGTGTTGCGTGTTTCTTCTGCACGGAGTTCGGAGAGTGGTTCGTGATGCTTGTTCCTGTACGACGCGTGGTCTTCGCTGTTGCTGCCTTGATTTGCCTGACGATGCATGCGCCTTCGCAGGCTCCGACAGCCGCTCCTGTTCCTGGCAACTTCGTCGATACGACGGCGGCTAGTGGGATCAAATTCAAGGACGTTGCCTCGCATACGGCGAAGAAGTATTTGATTGAGACCATGGGCTCAGGGGTTGCGACCTTCGACTATGACAACGATGGCCTGCTCGATATCTTCTTCGTCAACGGTGCGCCGATCGCCGATCCGACGCCGAAGGGAACCGTTCCGCAGAAGCGGGGGGAGCAGGACTGGAACCGGCTCTTTCACCAGAAGAAGGATGGCAGCTTCGAAGACGTGACCGTGAAGGCGGGGCTGCAGGGCATCGGCTACGGGATGGGTGTGGCGGTCGGGGACTTCGATAACGATGGCTTCGAGGACCTCTACGTGACGGCGTATGGGGGGAACCGGCTCTACCATAACAACGGCAACGGGAGCTTTACCGATGTGACCGATGCGTCCGGGACTGCGGGGTCCGGCTGGTCGACGAGTGCGGCGTGGGTCGATCTGGATAACGACGGGCTGCTCGACCTGGTGGTGCTGCGCTACGTCCAGTGGGACTGGGAGGATGTGTGGTGCGGGGAGCATCGCGAGGGCTACCGGTCGTACTGCCACCCGGATATCTTTCCTGCGATTCCTGCGCTGGTATATCACAATGACGGCAAGGGCCACTTTACCGAGGTCGCGCAGAAGATCGGGATGGCGCTGCCGGGCAAGGGGCTTGGGATTGCGATTGCGGACTTCGATCGGGATGGAAAGATCGACGTGGCGGTGGCGAATGACTCGATGCTCGAGTTTCTGTATCGCAACAAGGGCGATGGCAGCTTCGAGGAGATGGGGCTGACGGCGGAGATTGCGGTCGATGGCGACGGGCGGACCTATGCGGGGATGGGGCTCGACTTCCAGGACTACAACAACGACGGGCTGCCCGACCTGGTGATTACGAATCTTGCGAATCAGAAGTATGCGCTCTATCGGAACAACGGGGACGGCAGCTTCAGCTATGACACGTACGTCTCGGGGATGGCGCGGATGACGCTGCTGCACTCGGGCTGGGGGATCCATTTTCTCGACTACGACAATGACGGGCTGAAGGACCTGCTGGTGGCGCAGGGGCACGATCTGGATACGGTCGAGCTGAGCTCGCCGCAGCTGCGGTACAAGGAGCCGATGCTGCTGGCGCGCAACACCGGCAAGGGTTTTGTCGATGTGTCGGGGGCGTCGGGGGCGGTGTTTCAGCAGGCGTGGGTGAGCCGCGGCATGGCGGTCGGCGATCTGGATAACGATGGACGGATGGATGCGGTCGTGAACACGAACGATGGTGCGCCGCACGTGCTGCATAACGAGACGGCGACGGCGAACCACTGGCTGCTGCTGAACCTGGTCGGGCATAAGAGCAATCGTGATGCGATCGGTGCAGAGATCAAGCTGACGACCTCGAAGGGGGCGCAGTTTGTCACGGTCTCGACTGCGGGGAGCTATCTATCGTCGAACGACAAGCGGGCTCACTTTGGGCTGGGCGCAGATGTGTCGGCGAAGGAGATTGAGATTCGCTGGCCGAGCGGCGTAGTACAGAAGTTGAACGACGTTCGGGGTGATCGCGTGCTCACAATAGACGAACCGAAGTAATCCGCAAGCCGTACACTTGTGCCACTCAGCAACCCTAGAGAAAGTGGATGAAGTCTGATCCAACTGAGGCAAGTGCATGGCATTTCTTCCCTTGAACGACCTCTGGCCTACGTACGTACAGGCGGGAACCTCTGCCTGCACGGCGGCCCTCGCAGCCGCCTCCCTCTGGTTCATCCGGCAGTTTGCTACGACTACGGAGGCGACGCACCAGGCACAGCTCAAGACCTACGAGGACAGCACGCGGCCGGTGCTGATTCTTGTGATGGTGCGGGAGCATGAGTCGGGACGGTTCGCGCTATATAAAAATACCGGCAGCGGGGTCGCGATCAATATCTGCCAGACGAATATGCTGACCACCTATGCGGATGACAACGTTCTTGCGCCCGGGCAGCAGACAACGCTGATGCTTCCGCTGCGGCTCGATATGAACGTGATCGATATTCGCTACGAATCGCTGGCGGGGAAGAGCCTGTGCACGATCAGCTCGTTCCATAAGGACGGCAGCATCTTCAACGAGTATGTCCCGGATGCGAAGTCGCTGGGCGAGGTGGGGATTGCGCACCTGCGCGGGGCCTGCCTGTCGCTTGCGACCGCTTCGATGAGCCGGAAGTTTCTCTCGGGTGAGATTGTAACTTCGACCGGCGCAGTTCCGACGACGGCGGTGGCTTAAGGGGAGGCGCTAGGGCGCGAGCAGGTTGTCGATCAGACGGGTGGTGCCGACGGTGGCGGCGATCGCGATGAGCGAGCCGGAGGTTGCGCTGGGGGCTGGGAGCAGGGTGCCGGGGTCGACGATGGCGAGGTAGTCGAGGGCGATGCCGGGGGTTGCGGCGAGGTGCTGCTTCGCTGCTTCGAGGAGGACTGTGGAGGTGCGCTCGCCGGTTGCGATACGGTCCGCGATCGACTGCAGGGTGCGCGGAAGGATGAGAGCGCGGCTGCGATCTTCGGCGGAGAGGTAGGCGTTGCGGGAGCTGAGGGCGAGGCCGTCGGGATCGCGCACAGTGGGGCAGGCGATGATCTCGAGATCGAAGTTCAGGTCGCGCACCATCTGGCGCAGGACGGCGAGCTGCGCGGCATCCTTCTGACCGAAGTAGGCGCGGGTTGGGGCGGTGATGTGGAAGAGCTTTGCGACGACCGTGGCTACGCCGGTGAAGTGGCCGGGCCGGGAGGCTCCGTCGAGCCGGTCCTCAATGCCTTCGACGTGGATGGTGGTGAC
>CAZZZQ010000536.1:0-3066 GCA_964658405.1 uncultured Sphingomonas sp. | reverse complement strand
TGCTGCAGTCGCCGCAGGCACAGGTGCTCGGCATCACCATGGTCAGCGGGAACGCGTGGGAGCCCGAAGAGGTGCAGCACACACTGAGGATGCTGGAGCTGATCCACCGCACGGATGTGCCGGTCGTCCCGGGGGCGATCTTTCCGCTGGTGCGGACCGAGCAGGAGGCGAAGCTCGAGGCAAAGCTCTACGGGACGCTGCCGTGGTACGGAGCATGGGGCGACCTGGCGGCGAAGACCAGCGCACAACCCTATCATCCGCCCTTTGACTTGCCGCGCCTGGTGGAAGGGCAGCCAACCCTGAAGGCTTCGACCGAGGATGCCGCGCACTTCCTCATCCGTCAGGTCCACGAGCATCCGCATCAGGTGACAATCTACGCCGCCGGGCCGCTGACGAACATCGCGCTGGCGCTCTCGATCGACTCGCAGTTCGCGCAGCTGACGCAGGGGATCGTCATCATGGGCGGCAGCCTGCATCCGCAGACGACCGATCCGGAGTTTGTGAACAGCCCGCGGCATGAGTTCAACTTCTGGTTCGACCCGGAGGCGGCCCACATTGCGCTGCGAGGCCACTGGCCCCGAATCGACCTGACGGACGTCGATATCTCGATCAAGACGCAGTTCACGAAGGGCATGCTGGAGGAGATCGCCGCCTCGAAGCAGCCGGGATCGGTCTACCTCACGAAGTACACTCACGAGTTCTACTACCTGTGGGATGAGCTGGCGGCGGTCGCGTGGCTCGACCCTTCGATTATCACAAAAGAAGACCTACTATATATAGACGTGGACTGCACGCGTGGCCCAACCTACGGCGATACCCTGACCTGGGCCCCTGCCAGCAGACCGGCCCTCGACGTGCAGCTTGCGCATGTCCAGACCGACGTAGACCTGCCGCGCTTCAACAAGCTCTTTGTCGAGCTGATGAAGGCTCCGCCTCAGAAGCCGTAGGCCGGGTCCAGACTCAGACCCGGACCTCCCAGCCCTTCTCATAGCTGCGCGACCAGAGCTTCATCGCCTCGGCGTCGTTCTGGACATGAGCGGTCTTCGTGTCGAGCTTCAGCTCGCGATTGACCATCCATGCAACGTTCGACAGCTGCAGCATGGTCACGCTGACATTGGCGACGGAGATGGGCGAGTGCAGCGGCTCGCCGGTGCGGATGCCTGCGATCAGGTTGGCGAAGTGCAGGTCGGTCATGGAGTCGCGGCTGAGCAGGTCACTCGAGGAGTTTTCCTTGCCCGTCGTGAACTCATCCGTCTTCTTCCCCGAGGCGTCGTAGACCTCGTAGCCTTCGCGATCGATGAGGATTGTGCCTGTCGTGCCGTGGATGGTGACCCCTCGCTCGCGGCCATAGATCTTCATGCCGTTGCAGCAGCGGCCCTCCCACGCGATGGTCTGGTCGGGGTACTCGAAGCTGGTGTTCAGGGTGTCGTAGAACTGCCAGTCGTCCTTGAACTGGTAGCGGCCACCGGCTGCGGTGACCCGTGTCGGAATCTCCGCGCCAAGCGCCCACCGGCAGATATCGACCTCGTGGGTTCCGTTATTGAGCGCCTCGCCCGTGCCGTAGCGACGGAGCCAGTGCCAGTTGTACGGATGGATATTGTCCTTGTACTCGCTGCGCGGAGCGGGCCCCTGCCAGAGATCCCAGTCGAGCGTCGCCGGCACCGGCACAACCTTGCCGATCCCCATCGACTTGCGATTGTTCACGTACCAGGCCTTGCCGTAGTAGGCGCGACCGATGCGGCCTTCGTGGATCTCCTTGATGATCTTGATGGTGTGAGGCGAGGAGCGCTGCTGGTCACCCACCTGTACGAGCTTGCCGTACTTCACCTGCGCCTCGACGAGCAGCTCTCCCTCGCGGGGGTTGTGGCTCGACGGCTTTTCGACATAGACGTGCTTGCCCGCCTGCAGCCCGCGGATCGCCATGGGAGCGTGCCAGTGATCGGGGGTCGCAATGGTGATGACGTCAACGTCCTTAAGAGCGAGAATTTTGCGGAAGTCGGACTCGGTTACCGGGGCGTAGCCAAGCTCCTTCCGGGCCTCCCCGGCAAACTTCGCCATGATGGTCGAATCGACGTCGCAGACATGCGAGACACGGGCCGCCTTGCTGTTTGCCTTCAGGCCGGACAGATGGGCGTAGCCACGGCCGTTGAGGCCCATGATGGCAAAGTTCAGCCGGTCGTTTGCGCCGAGGATCTGGGCATAGCTGCGGGCCGTCGAGGAGACGGCCGCTCCTGCCACGCCAAGTGCCAGACCATCCAGAAAGGTACGCCGAGAGATCATTCTTCCTCCACCAGAAACCGCCGCACGGGCTTTGCAGAAATAGTTTCCGCTGCGCCGAAAGCTTCTGACACTATAGGTCGTCCGTGTGATGATTGCCTACTCGGTCCGCCGGTCCTGAAGAATCCGGGACCGGCCGGTCCGCATGGCGCGTTTGCGGGTAAGCTTGTGACGCGTTATTGCACCAGGCATCGCTGCTGCCGAAATTCTTCCCAGGAGACTCTATTGAACGTCCTTACGAAGCTGCTGCTCGCCGCTGCACCGCTCTTGATCGGTACTCACGCCGCCCCCGCGCAGGATCCTCTCTTTGACCAGTGGCCCGCAGGGACCTCTCCGATGGAGGTCGGCAAGCTGGTCGCTGACCACTTCGTGACCAGTCCGCACCAGTATGGCCCTACGATCCACTACTCGGAGGTGGCGACCTGGTATGGTGCGCTGACCTTTGCGCAGCTGACCCACGATGACGCGCTGCGCACCAACCTGATCCACAAGTTCGAGCCGCTGATGCCCGGAGGTGCCGAGGCGAGCCGCACCCCGCTCCGGCACCATGTCGACGATTCCATCTTCGGCGTTGTTCCGCTCGAGATCGCGATCCAGACCAAGGACCCGAAGTATCTGGCCGATGGCAGGGCGTGGGCGGATCGGCAGTGGGAAAATCCTCAGCCGGACGGCCTTTCGGCGGAGACGCGGTACTGGATTGACGACATGTACATGCTGACGATCCTGCAGCTTGAGGCGTACCGCGCTACCGGGGAGAAGAAGTACCTCGACCGCGATGCAAAGGAGATG
>CAZZZQ010000535.1:0-3079 GCA_964658405.1 uncultured Sphingomonas sp. | reverse complement strand
CGACCACCTCGTCCCGGCTCAAAAGCGCCTCTGTCACGCAGTGGCCATCCTTATACTCCCCATAGTAAAACTCCCCGCGTCCCGCATCGAGCGCGGCGCAGACGCGACCGGACCCAGCCGCCAGCACCGCCAGCCTGGAGACTGCAATCAGCGGAACCGCCGAAGCCTCGCTCAAGCCCATGGCCGCGCTCAAGCCTACCCGGACCCCGGTAAATGATCCTGGCCCGTGGACGACCACAATCGCCGCCAGTTCATTCAGCCGCCAGCCTTGCCCTTCCAACAATGCCCGGATCACCGGCAGCAGGCGCTCCGAGGAGCTCCGACCTGGGAGGACCTCCTGCACGATCACGACACCATCAGCAAAGGCGACGCTGCCCTCGGTGCCGCACGTGTCGATCAGCAGAAACCTCATGCCCTGACCTCCAGGCTCAAAATCTTTCGTCGTACTCCACTGTTGTTCCGCTCCCGAAGGATGCTCTCAACAGCTTCGATCAACTCCTCTACTCCTTCACCGGTGGACGCTATCGTCCGCAGGACCGGACGGACACGTCCACCAACTCCCTGCCCCCCGCGGATCTCCTGTTCGGTTCGATCCGCTCCCTCACGATCACTCTTATTGACGACGAAGATATCTGCGATCTCCATCAGGCCTGCCTTCATGGCCTGTACATCGTCCCCCAGCCCGGAGACCGTAACGACGATCGTCACATTGACCAGCCCGGTCACCGCAACTGAATCCTGCCCCGCCCCAACCGTCTCGACCAGGATGACGTCTTTCTCTGCAGCCTCCAGCACTGCACAGACTGCGCCCGTAGTCTTCGCCAGACCGCCCATCATCCCGCGCGACGCCATGCTCCGCACAAAAACACCGGGGTCCACCGGAGATCCCTGCATACGGATCCGGTCTCCGAGCAGTGCGCCGCCGGTGATCGGACTGGACGGATCGATCGCCACCACGCCCACCGTCTTCCCGGCAGCTCGAAGCAGGCGCACCATCTGGTCGACCAGCGTGCTCTTGCCTGCGCCCGGAGGTCCGGTGATACCGATCCGAAGCGCCCGGCCGGTCGACTCCTCGCAGACGGCCAGGAGCTCAGCCGCCCCCTCACCCTCGTCCTCAACGACGGAGATCGCTCGCGCCAACGCCCGAAGGTCGCCAGCCTGCATACGCTCCACCATTCTTCGAACTTTTGTCGTCCGCCGCCCCAGGTCCACGACAGCGATCATATCGCGGAGCCTCCGCATCTGCTCTCCGGTAGTCCATCCCGTCAGTCCCCGGTGCTTCTGCCTGGGGTCGCAGAGAAGGAATCTGCTCGCCAGGGCTCCACGCGGTGCAAGGCGTCCGACAAAGACTTGCAAGGCTTTCTCGCCGACGCCCATGCCCTCTTTTTCGGTCTGCGTTTCTTCGGAGAAGGTCTCCGGGGGCCATTCCGGATGATATAAAGTGTTTATATTGAGCAGTTTAACTGGCAGAGTGCCGGGATATCGATGATGCCCTGTCAAGGGCCTTCTACATCCGTCTGATCGAGCGGCCTCGTCCCTATGACTAGAAATCGAAAGCTGATCGTCTCGTTCGTCGTACTCGCCGCAAATTTGCTGGTGCTGAGCGTGCTCGCCTACATGCTGAGTGTGGCGAAGGATCATCGCGAGACTGAGATCGATACGGCCCTCGAAAATCTGACGTTGCTGCTCAACGTTTCCATGACAGAGGCGGTCGCCAAAACTGATCTATCTCTGCGCTCCGTCGCCGACCAGGTCGAAGGAGAGGCTCGCAGACATGGGCAAATCGACGAGCAGACGGCGAACACGCTTCTGGATCACCAGCGCATGTGGCTGGCGGGCTTCGCGAGCTCCATTCGTATTGTCAATTCCTCCGGCGTGGTTCTTGACTGCAGCGGCTGCGTTCGAGAGGGCGAGGGAGCATCAGCCAGCATGGATGGCGTTCCTGATCCGAAGAACACCGGAGACGCCGGCTTGCAGGTCAGCGATCTGTTGACTGGTCGAACATCCGACGAATCACACATCACCTTCAGTCGCCGTTATAACCGCCCGGACGGTAGCTATGGCGGTGTCGTCGCAGCGTCGGTTCCGGTTCATTCCTTTGAAGAGCTGTTTGCCCATATTGACTTTGGAAGGCATGGTTTTGGGACCCTGCGGGACTCAAAGCTGGCTCTTGTGGTTCGTGCTCCCTTCAATGCAATTCGCTATTGGCAGATCGGGAGCAAACCCTCTTCGCCTGAGGTGATGGCAGTAATCGCTTCGGGGGTTCAGCAGAAAGTCTTTGAGCCTCAGCACACCATCGACGGATTCTCTCGAAAGGTGGCCTACCGGCGCCTGTCCGCTCTGCCCTTTCATCTGCTCATGTCGAAGACTAAAGACGACTATCTGGCAGGATGGCGCAGTCTGGTAAGAAAAACCATCGGTGCTGCAATCGTTTTTCTTGCGGGATCGATCATGCTCGCCTGGCTTGTCTGGAAGGCCAGGGAGGCTGACGACCACAGCAGTCAACTTCTGCGGCACGCCAGCGATGGCATCCATATCCTTGACCTCAAGCACAATATCGTGAAAGCCAGCGATGCGTTTTGCCTGATGCTTGGCTATACCAGCGCTGAGATGACTGGCATGAATGTAAGCAGGTGGAGCGACAGGCCTCTGTACCTGGACCGCCTGAATTTGCTGTCAGCACGGACCGACCCATCGGAATTTGTCACGCTGGAGACGCAATATCTTCATCGCAATGGAGACACCTTCGATGTTGAATTGACGATCCGCTCCCTGGAGCTCGCAGGCGAACAGGTGTTCTTCTGCGCGGCGAGGGACATCACGACCCGTAAGCGGACAGAGCAGGCATTGATCAGAAGCGAATCCCGCTTTCGACGATTGTTTGAGGAAAACACTTCAGTCATGCTCGTCATCGACCCTTCGAGTGGAGAGATTCTGAACGCCAACCGTGCCGCATCTGCTTACTACGGCTACGGGACCGGGCGTATGGCAGGAATGCATTTTCCTCAGATCGAAGCATCGTCTGATGAGCGGACGGGGTTCCAGCAGACACTTTACGAAAGAAAGAGCTTTTCAGAGG
>CAZZZQ010000534.1:0-3084 GCA_964658405.1 uncultured Sphingomonas sp. | reverse complement strand
TTCACGAGGCGCATACCATGCCGTAGCGGGCAGCGCCTGCGTCGGCAGAGGGGTCCCGAGGAAGGCCAGCCTGCGCTCTGCAGCCACAACGGACGTCGCCCCGCCGGTGGGACGTGCGGGTTAAGCCAATTACACCCTCTTCCTTATCCCGAAGGGCGCAGAGGCTCTCATGAGCGCCCAGCGACGGGTTGTTCTGTAGTCGAGCCGATCCATCGACCCTCGGCCACAACCGCTGCTGTCGACTCATGCCGGGCGTAGCACAGCCGGACGCTTTTTGGCGGAAGCAGACGCTGAGGGATGAGCGATCGCTTTTTTCGAGCTCCGACATCGTCGGCGTCAGGTTTCTCGCGCTGCCGATCGTCACGCTTGATGGCCGCACAAAGCCGTCTCGTCGGTGGTCTCGCAGGAGCCAGAATTCGATCAGCCTCCATTGCGAGCACGCCCTTGGACAAAATGACCTCCTTGGACGATTTGGATCTCCTCCCTCCGCACCCATTTTCCTCTTAACGTGCAGGATGGCTCTGGTTTTCCATGGGGCCGCTGGACGGAATAGGAGAGATCCTTGGCGGAGAATCAATGGCCGGTGCTGCTGTCCCGTCTCGATTTCGGCTGGATCACCACGCTGCATATCTTATATCCGCCACTGACCATTGGTCTGGCGTCGCTGCTCTTCTTTTCGGAATTCCGCTGGGTCCGCTCCGGCAACGACCATTGGTATCGGTTGTGTCGATTTTTCGAGAAGCTGCTCATCATCAATTTCGCGGCCGGCGTCGCTACCGGCATCACGATGGAGATGGCTTTCGGAATTCTGTACGGACCGTTCTCGCAAGCCGTTGGACCCTTCTTCGGGCAGGTTTTGGGCTATGAGACCATCACGGCCTTCATGTACGAGGCGGGCTTCATCGGCCTGATGATCTTCGGTTGGGGTAAAATCTCCAAGCGCATGCATCTCTTCGCCACCTTCAATGTCGCGCTGTCCTCCGCATTTTCGGCGATGTGGATCCTGGTAGCGAACTCCTGGATGCAGACCCCGACCGGCGTGAGCATCCACGACGGCGTCTTCACCGTGAAAGACTGGTGGTCAGCGCTGCTCAATCCGGATGTCCTCTTCGCCTTCCCTCACATGCTCGTCGCCTGCATCGAGCTGGGCTTGGCCTTCGTGGTCGGCGTGTCCGCCTACTACCTTCTGCAGAACAGGAACGTGCCGACCTTCCAGAAGGCTTTCAAGTTCTCGATGCTCGTACTGGTGCCCGTCGCGGCGCTGCAGATCTATCTCGGGGACGGAATGGGCCTCACGGTGGCCGAGGACCAGCCGACCGTGCTGGCCGCCATGGAAGGCCATTACGACACGTACAACAAGGACGGCAGCGTCAACACGGGCTGGCACGTGCTCGCCTGGCCGAACGGGAACAACGACGACAATGCCTGGGCGATCACCATTCCGCACGTGCTGAGTCTCCTCGAGACGCACAGCTGGAACGGCAAGGTGCGGGGGCTCAACGAGTTCCCGGCGGCCGACCGGCCCTCCGTGCCCATCCCGTTTTACGGCTTCCGCCTCATGGTGGCGATCGGCTTCGCCATGTTTGGCCTGTCGCTGTGGGGCGCCTATCTTTGGTCGCGGGGCCGGCTCGCCGCCGAGGCCATCACGAGCCATCGCTGGTTCCTGCGCGCCGCCGTGGCGGCGACCGTCTTGCCCTACATCTCGGTTTGGGTCGGCTGGTGGACGCGCGAAGTGGGGCGCCAGCCCTGGGTGGTCTATGGCATCATGCGCACCTCGGACGGCGTCAGCGCCATGTCGAGCGTGCAGGAATTGGTGTGGCTGTTCAGCTACATGGTGTTCGAGCTGACAGTCTGGGGCGCTACCTGGTGGTTCCTCTACAAGGTGGTGCGCACCGGCCCCGACATGACGAGCCCCGTGCCCGAAGGCGGCGAACAGCACCTCGGCGAACTCGACGACGCGCCGCGCTTCAAGCACGACGCGAATCCGACGCCGACCCCCGCCTGACGTCGTCCACCCGAGCGAAGGCGCGAGGCCACATCCATGATGGACACTTTGACCGAAACGCAGCACCTTCTGGCCGTCGGCTGGTGGGTGGTCGTCGGCTTCTCGATCCTAGTCTATATCATCCTCGACGGCGCCGATCTCGGCGCGGGCATCTTCTCGCTGTCCGTGCGCGACGAGGGGGAGCGCGGCGCCATCATGGAGGCGATGGCCGGCACTTGGGATGCCAACGAGACCTGGCTCATCGTGGCGGGCGGCGTGCTGTTCGGCTCCTTCCCCTTCGCCTACGGATCGGCGCTGCATTACCTGATGATCCCGCTCATGATGGTATTGCTCGGGATCCTCACCCGCGCGGTGGCGCTGGAGTTCCGCCACCTCGCCTCACCATGGAGCCGGCGCTTCAGCGACCTCGCCTTCGGCCTGTCGAGCCTCGCCGTGACCTTCTTCGGCGGAATGGGCGTGGGCGCGATCCTGCAGGGATTCCCGATGACCCACGTGCCGCATACGATCCCGGCCTACATCGGCGGGGCGCTGCGCTTCGCGACCCCGTTCAGCGCCTGGACCGGGGTTGCTGCCGTGATCGCCGTCTGTCTGTCTGGTGGCCTCTTCGTGCGCGCACGCTTCGAAAAGGGCGAGCCCATCCGCCGCCATGCGCAGGGCTGGACCCACGTCTTCTTCTATCTCGTCACCGTCACGGTGCTGGTGACGGTGGTGTGGAGCGCGCTGATCTTTCCCTGGGCCTGGAACAACTGGACGGGCCGTTACTTCTGGGCCTGGGGTCTTGTGCTGATCGCGGCCCTGTTCTCGACCTACCGCATGCGCGTCGCGACCTTTGCCGACCAGGACTTCCGGGCCCTGCTGTGGCTCGACGCCACCATCGCGATCATGATGGGTGGCATGCTGGCCACCATGTATCCCTACATCGTGCCCGGGACCTGGACGGTCTACGACGCGGCCAGCCCCGAGATCTCGATCTTTACTTTCCTGCTCACCGCCGTCGGGCTGTTCCCGGTGATGATCATGTACAATTGGTACCAGATCTGGGTCTTTCGCGCCCGTGTCGCCAAGATGCCGGCGCATTG
>CAZZZQ010000533.1:0-3092 GCA_964658405.1 uncultured Sphingomonas sp. | reverse complement strand
TCCGGGGCAGGCGCCTGGGCGAATGCGGTGGATGAGATGGGCAGGGTGCGCCCGGTCGAGCTGCTGTATGGCTCGGGGCTGCTGGGTGGGGTCAATCTGGCGGGTGAGCCGGAGAGCTCGGCCGGACTGGATGCGATTCGGACCAAGACCGCGGTGGAGGAGTGGGTGTTTTCCGCGGAGTATGCGCTGCCACTCTTACGGAATCACTTCAAGGTGCACTCGCTGGATGGCATGGGACTGGCTGGCCATGAAGCGGCAGCGGTCGCAGCCGGCGCTCTGCTGCATTACATCCAAAAGACCAAGCAGGGCGCGGTGGAGCATGTGGACGTGGTGCGCTACTACGAGCGCTCGACGTGTCTGCAGTTGGATGCGGTGAGCGTACGCAACCTGGAGCTGGTGGAACCGCTCTTCTCGGGTGAGTCGGCGCAGACGACCCTCTTCTACACGATGGACGCCTGCTGTACTCCTATGGGTAAGCGCCTGTTGCGGGCGACGTTGCTGCGACCGGCCAGCGAGCTGATTGAGATCGAAGCTCGACTGGAGGCTGTGGGGGAAGCCTTTACCGATCTGCGGGCACGCGAGGGCATACGTCGCTCGATGGATGGCGTGCTGGATCTGGAGCGCCTGCTGGCTCGGGTTGCCTTGGATTCAGCCGGCCCGCGCGAGGTCATGGCACTGGCGGCGACCCTGGGATGTCTGCCCGGCGTCGTCGCCGCGGTTGAAGTCTTCAAGGCTACGCGCTGGCAGGAGCTGGTGTCTTCGCTGGATACATTGGGCGACCTGCATGCTTTGGTGATTCAGACGATTGCCGAAGAACCGCCGGTAAACTTTTCGGACGGTGGCGTCATTCGCGCAGGTGTCCATGCAGAGCTGGATGAGCTGCGTGAGCTCAGCCGCAGCGGGCGCCAGGCCCTGGTCGCGATTGAAGAGCGAGAACGCAGCCGGACGGGGATCGGCTCACTGAAGGTGCGCTTCAACTCGGTGTTTGGGTACTACATCGAGATTACGAAGGCGAACGCGAAGTCCGTACCGCCCGATTACGAGCGCAAGCAGACGCTGGTAAACGCCGAACGGTTTACTACTCCGGAGCTGAAGGAGTATGAAGCCAAGATTCTGACCGCGCAGGAGCGCAGCGGGGAGATCGAACGGCGCATCTTCGCTGAGTTGCGTATGCAGCTCCTGGCAGCCTCCACGCGTATGCGCCAGACGGCACGACGCATCGCCGAGATCGATCTGCTGACCTGCTTCGCGCATCTTGCCGCCTTGCGTGGCTGGACGCGGCCCCAGGTGGAGGTCAGCGGCGTGCTGGAGTTTGTGCAGGCGCGCCATCCCGTAGTCGAACGGCGTCTGGAAGAGAGTGGCGCGGGGAGGTTTGTCCCCAATTCCGTGTACCTGGACGCAGAGGCCGGCCCCGCTGTCCTATTGATTACCGGGCCGAACATGGGGGGTAAGAGCACCTATTTGAGGCAGGCAGCGCTGCTAGTGGTGATGGCGCAGTGTGGGTGTTTCGTTCCGGCCGAACGGATGCGACTGGGACTGGTCGACCGCATCTACACACGGATCGGGGCGAGCGATAACGTCGCGCGGGGGCGCTCCACGTTCATGGTGGAGATGACCGAGACGGCCGCCATTCTGAACACCGCAACCGCGAGGAGCCTGGTTCTGCTGGACGAGATGGGGCGTGGCACCGCGACCTATGACGGCCTCTCGCTTGCCTGGGCTACCGTGGAACATCTGCATGACCGGATTGGGGCGAGAACACTTTTTGCGACGCACTACCATGAGCTGACCCTGTTGGCGGAGAGGCTGGAGCGCCTCAAGAATCTACGGGTGACGGTGAAGGAGACTTCGACTGGCATTGTGTTTCTGCATACGGTCGAAGCCGGGCCGGCAAACAAAAGCTATGGCATCGAGGTAGCTCGCCTGGCAGGCCTTCCAGCAGGAGTGATTGGCCGAGCACGCGAGGTGCTCAAGCTCCACGAGAAGGCGGAGACGCAGCAGATCCGCGAGGCGGCAGGAGCATTCGGCGCGAGTGCGCCCCAGCTTCAGATGACCATGTTCACCCCGTTGTCCCAGCGTATCGTCGATCGCATCGGTGAGTTAGATGTAGATGGGCTGACTCCGCGCGAAGCGCTCTCACTGCTAGCTGAGCTACAGAAAGAGTTGAAGGGATAAGCGAGTGTTGCGCGGAGGGGATACGGTGCGATGACAAAGAGCATGGTGGTCGCGGGAGTGATGAGTGGGACTTCGGCAGACGGAGTCGATGTAGCACTCTGCCGCATCGCAAAAGGTCCGGGGGCGTCTGATGCTCCCAGGCTCAAGGTTATGGGGCATGTGGGCTTCGCCTATTCCAAGGCGTTGCGCACGGCTGTGCTGCGGGTGATGGAGGGTGAAGCGCTGCCGGCAGCGGAGATGGCACGGTTGAACTGGCGGCTGGGAGAGGTCTACGCCGATGCAATCGACAAAGCAGCCATACAGATTGGCGCAAAGGTGAACCTGGTGGGATGCCATGGGCAGACGGTGTACCACCAAGGTTTGGCAACAAAATATCTGGGGGCAAACGTTCGTGCGACCTGGCAGATGGGCGAGGCGAGTGTCGTCGCAGAACGACTACGCTGCCCGGTGGTGAGTGATTTCCGGCCAGCAGATCTGGCCGCGGGTGGGCAAGGCGCTCCGCTGGTTCCGATGCTGGATTATGTCCTGTTTCGTTCGCAGAAGGTTAATCGAGTGCTACAGAATCTGGGCGGGATTGGGAACCTGACGGCTCTCCCCGCGGGGACCGAGGTCGATGGGGTCATGGCGTTCGATACGGGACCGGCAAATATGGTGATCGACGGCTGCATGCAACGCCTGTTTGGCAAGAAATATGACCGCGATGGATCGGTGGGTCGAAGTGGACAGGTGTTGCAAGCGGTGGTGGCACGGGTATTGGAGGGCAGCTACTTCTCTGCCCTGCCACCCAAGAGCTGCGGACGCGAGGAGTTTGGCGAGGCATTTTTGCCCGGCTTCATCGAGGCGTGTCGGGCCTCCGGCGGTAGCGACGCCGATGTTGTTGCCACAGCAACCGCGTTGACTGCTGCCTCTGTAGTTGA
>CAZZZQ010000532.1:0-3093 GCA_964658405.1 uncultured Sphingomonas sp. | reverse complement strand
TCGCGGTGCATCTTGACCGGGAAGGAGTTGGTCAGGTCCTGGAACATGGCCAGCGAGACCAGCAGCGAGTCACGCGGGACCCATGGCTCGGGTGCGAAGCCGAGGACGCGGAACTCGACCGGCAGGTGGCTTCGCTGCGCCTCCATCGATGCGTTGACGCCGCGGGCATAGACCTCCAGCCAATGGAGCTGATCGGCCGGAAGAACGGCGATGGCGCGGTCGGCGGCGGCGCGGATCTGGAGCACGCGCTGGGTGCGGTCGTGGGCGACAAGGTCTTTGCCGAGCACCTCGGCGAGGGTCCCGGAGGCGTGGCGGCGGAGGGTCTCCATCTGCCAGAGGCGGTCCTGCGTGGTGACGTAGCCCTGCGCGAAGACGAGGTCATCCATCGAAGTGGCGCGGATGTGGGGGACGCCGTGCTCATCGCGCATCACGGTGACGGGAGCCTGGAGGCCGGAGACGGTGAGGGTTCCGTCGACCTGCGGCAGCGAAGCACGGACGGTGGACCGGAGCCACTGCCGGCCACCGAAGTAGCCGAGTACGGCGAGGATCACAAGGCCAAGGGCGACGAAGCCGACGATTGGAAGGATGCGGCGTGGCTTGCGCGGAGGGCGTGAGAGCGGGGGAGCTTCGGCGGCGTGGCGGCGGCCGAGGAGGATGGGATCGTGATCGGGGTGGGGGGAGTCGGTCGGGGCCATGTTCTAGCTGAAGTCTACTTGAGGGGTCACGGCTTACGGTGGAGTTCGGCGGCAGCTTCGTTTGAACCACCCTTCGAGAAGAGGCCCCGGACGTTTGTGACCACTTCGATCTCACTCGGGCGTTTTGTGGAGATCGGATGCGCTTGCATCCTATGGCAAGACAGCCGACAGGGGAGCGGCGGACATCGTTGCTGGGTCCACACGCTGCTATGCTTTGGGGACTGCAGGCGGTGCCGGAGGTAGGACGCGATGTTAGGAAGTGGGACTGTGCACGCGACGCAGACGATTTTTCTGTTGCTGCTGGTGTTGGTGGCGGTCTTCGCGTTCATCGCTCGCCGGCTGCAGATCTCGTATCCGATCGTGCTTGTCGTAGCGGGTCTCTTGATCAGCTTTGTCCCGCGGATCCCTCGGATTCCGCTCAGCCCCGACCTCGTGTTCTTCATCTTTCTTCCGCCGCTGTTGTATGCCTCGGCCTGGACGACCTCGTGGCGTGAGTTCCGCTTCAACCTGGTGAGCATCTCTCTCCTGGCGTTTGGGCTGGTTGGCTTCACGGTCTGGGGAATCGCCGAGTTTGCGGACCGGTTCATTACCCTGCTCGATTGGAAGTCAGGCTTTGTGCTGGGTGCAGTGGTCGCGACGACCGATGCGATTGCCGCGACCTCGATTGCGCGAACGCTGGGGCTGCCTCGGAGAATCGTCGACATCCTCGAAGGCGAGAGCCTGCTGAACGATGCGACCGGCCTGCTGGCGCTCGAGTTCGGTCTTAAGATGGTGGTTGAGGGAACCTCTCCGACGCCGGGCGAGGCCGGGCTGCGGCTGCTGTATCTGCTGGTCTGCGGGATCGGCGTCGGGCTGCTGATTGGCGTCATTGTGGCGTGGGGCGAGCGCTTTGTCGATGACGGGCCGATCGAGATCGTCATCAGCCTGATCGTTCCCTATGCGGCGTACCTGGCGGGTGAGGCGGTTCACGCTTCGGGCGTGCTGGCGGTGGTTGCGTGCGGGCTGTATATGAGCAGGCAGAGTGCGACCTTCTTCTCGGCGACGGTGCGGATCCAGGTGCTCGGGGTATGGTCGGCCCTTACTTTCATTTTGAACGGGGTCGTGTTTGTGCTGATTGGCCTGCAGCTGCCGTATGTGCTGGCGGGAATTCGTGGAGTCGGGACCGTTACGCTTATCGAATACGGAGCGATCTTCAGCCTGATGCTGATTGCGATGAGGCTGCTCTGGATCTATCCCGCGACCACGGTTGCGTATTGGATTCGGCGATGGATCTTTGGCCAGCATGAGGAGCGACTGAACAACAAGAGCGTCTTCGTCATCGGCTGGACCGGGATGCGTGGCGTCATCGCCCTCGCCGCTGCGATCTCGCTGCCGGAGACGCTGGCGAACGGTGAGCCCTTTGCGGCGAGGAATCTTATCCTCTTCCTGACCTTCAGCGTGATTCTGGTAACGCTTGTCCTGCAGGGTTTGACGCTTCCTCCGCTGATCCGGGCTCTCGGTCTGGCCTCCGTTGAAGAGGAGGATGGGGAGGAGCAGCATGCGCGGCAGACGATGCTCGAAGAGGCGTTGACCTACATCGGGATGGAGCGTGACCGTGATGGCGATAAGTTCGCGCATGTCTACGACGACCTCACGCATCGATACCGTCACCGGCTGGCGGCGGTCGGAGGGACCTCTGAGAAGAGCGGTGAGCACAAGCACACCCCCGAAACGTACAAGCGCCTGCGCGAGTTGGCCCAGGGTGCAGTGCAAACGGAGCGGAAGGTCGTGATCCGGCTCCGGGATGAAGGCCGGATTAGCGACGATGCACTGCGGACGATCGAGCGCGAGCTCGATCTGCAGGAGAGCCGGTACGAGTGAAAGGCAGCCTTTAGCTTCTAGCTTTTAGCCGCTAGCTAGAAGCTAAAAGCTAAGAGCTAGAAGCTGTTCTCTCGGGACGGAGCGTCAGCAGGATCACGGCAGAGGCGATAGCAAGCACGGGGATCACGAAGATGCTGCCTTCGGGACCGGTGGCTCCTCCGCTCAGAAGCGGCTCGCCGACGGCGTGGGTGGCGTAGAGGTGGAATTGAACCATGGTTCCGCTGTCGGCAACTCCGTAGACAAACGACTGGGCCCAGTCCCATGCGGCGTGGAAGCCGAGCGCCCACCAGAGGTTTCCGGTGCGCCAGAGGCTGAGGCAGAAGACCATTGCGGCGAGTCCGGCGGAGAGCAGGCCGATCGGCGATTCGCCGGCGTTCGAGCTGTGACCCAGGCCGAAGAGGATCGAGAGCAGGACAGCCGCCGTCCAGAACCCGAGGGTAGTGCGATTTGCAGCGCCAAGAGCGCCGTAGATTCCTGAGAGGCCCCGGGCTAGCGTGTATTGGAGGTAGCCGCGGACGAGGTACTCCTCCAGCAGGGC
>CAZZZQ010000531.1:0-3095 GCA_964658405.1 uncultured Sphingomonas sp. | reverse complement strand
CACCCTGCGCTACGCCTTCCTCTCAGGGATCCGCGCGGCCGACGGGCGATGGCTTGCCCTCGTCATGGGCTGGTTCCGTTACCACGCCCTCGAGGTGGAGTGGCAGATGAATCGTGCCGATCTGCCCGAGTATTCGCTCTCCCTCGTGCTGCGGTCCTTCCTGATCGGGTACGCCATCGATCACGGCTTTGAGCGGCTCTACATCGAAGGCGGAACCCAGCAGGCGCTGCAGAACTCCTTCCGGCTCGAAGGCGTCCAGGACCTGACCATCATGACCGGCTCGCTTTACTCCTCGCTGATTCAGCGCTACGCGGAGCGGATCTTTCCCGTGGACAATCGGCTCTCCTGCCTGCTGCGGGACCCGGATCTGGAGTGGCACGACTGCTAGGCCGGCCCCCGCACAATCGACGATCCTAGTGCGCGACCAGGCGCGAGCTGATCCGGTCGTAGACCGCCTTCGGGACGATGTGCCGACGCGTAAGATCCGACGATCGCTTGTAAGGGCGGCCCTCGATGATCTGATCGGCCATTCCGTCCGTCACCCCCGGCAGGCCACTCAGCGTCGCCCGGGACGCCGCGTTGATGTCCACAGGATCGTTCTTCGAGTCGTGCGTGAGCCCATCGCGAATACCAAGGGCCGCGCCCTTGACGTCATTGGCGACCGTCCGCGTCACGGCAGCGGTCGAACGGCGGACGAGATCCTGGCTGTGCGGGCTGGAGGTGCAGCCCAGCAGAAGCGCTGGACCAGTGAGGACAAGAGCAAGCGGCATCTTCATGCAGATAATCCTAAGCCTTCGAGGCCGAGGAACAGGCTGCGGCCCGGTTCAAGTTTCCGCCTATAGCCGTAACTGTCTCCTTTCCGCACGTCGAGCCGGACGCGCAGGTATATAAGGGTACGGGCCAGCTTTGCGCAATCCTTCGCCCGGTGTCCTCGGGCTCGCCGACCCGCACCTCTCAGGATCGTCGGCGTCCCCTGGCATTCCCTCCACCGGAAAACTCCTCTGCGGTTGCTGCCTGACAGCGCGGCATCCTCCTCCGCCCCGGCCCCTGGAGAACTTCGACATGCACTCCTTCAAATCCCTCTTCCTCGTCCTATGCGCGTCCCTCGCCATCGCCGCTCCGCTCGCAGCCGATGGAGCCACCCTCTGCGTCTTCCCCAGCGGCGTCGATCGCTGCTACACCACCATCTCCGAGGCAGTCGCAGCGGCCAGACCGGGCGATACCATCGTCGTCGGCCCGGGCATCTACAAGGAGAGCGTCACCATCACCAAACCGCTCTCGCTGACCGGCATCGACGCCACCATCGACGCAAAGAACCTGCCCCGCGGCATCTTCGTCAACGGCATGGCGGCGGCGAACCTGGCCGAGGTCCACATCGCCGGCTTCACCATCCACAGCGCAACCTTCGAGGGGATCCTCGTCGCCAACGCATCCTCCGTGACTGTCTCGAACAACACCATCCGCGGGAACAATCTCGGCCTGACTCCGGCGGGAACCTGCCCGGCGATCGACAGCTTCGAGCCCGGCGAGCAGCAGGACTGCGGAGAGGGAATTCACCTGCTCGGCGTTGACCACTCCATCGTGACGAAGAACATCGTGCACGGTAACTCCGGCGGCATCCTGCTCTCGGACGATACCGGCGCGACCCACGACAACCTGGTCAGCTTCAACACCGTCACCGGGAATCCATACGCCTGCGGCATCGTCATGGCGTCGCACGTACAGGCCGCATTCTCAGGCCTGACCATCCCGCCCGGGGTCTTTCACAACACCATCTACGGCAACCACTCTGAGAAGAACGGCGTCAGCGGGTCAGGCGGCGCAGGCATCGGCATCTTCGCCTCTGTCCCCGGCGCGCAGGCCTACGGCAACGTAGTCGTCAACAATCACCTCGACCACAACGGCCACCCCGGCATCTCGCTGCACGCCCACGTCCCCGGCCAGAAGCTGACCGACAACATGCTGGTCGGCAACACGATCATCGACAACGGAGCCGACACCGGCCAATCCGTCACCCCCGGCCCAACCGGCATCGACGTCTTCGGCGCAGGACCCTGAGACCGGCACCATCATCTCCGGCAACACCATCCAGCAGGAGGCCGTCGACGTCGCCTCAAACACCGCCGCGCTGGTGCAGGTAGAGTTCAACAACCTGCTCGACAAGGGGAGCGGCGTAGACAACCTCGGCACCGGCTCAGTCGACGCCAGCCTCAACTTCTGGGGCTGCCTCCGCGGACCCGAGGCCGGCGGCGGATGCTCCTCATCAGAAGGCACAAACGTCCTGAGCGACGCATGGCTACCATTCCCCGCACCAGTGCAGGTGAGCTACTAGGCAGCGAACCTCGTTTGCACCACACCCCTGTCATCCTGAGCGAAGTCGAAGGACCTGCGGTTTCCTGGTGCAGCAATCTCCTCGCTGAGAGCCGGGAGCCGCAACCCTTCCACCCGCTCAGAACAACAAAAGCCCTAACCCCAGGTGAACTCAATCGGCGACTTCACGTCCGGGTGCAAACTCTTATGCACCGGGCACGTATGCGCCGCCCGCTCAAGCTTCTGCTTGTTCTCCGCGCTGATCTCCTGCGGAACATGGATCTTCACTGCAAGGCTCGCGATCATCCGCGGCGGAGCAGAGGTCATCTCTTTCTCAACGCTGGCCGTCGTCCCGGCGATATCGATGTTCAGCGTCCGCGCCATGATCCCCATCACCGTTAGCATGCAGCCCCCGAGCGCCGTGGCGACCAGGTCAGTCGGGGAGAAGCTCTCGCCACGACCCTGGTTATCCTTGGGCGCATCCGTGTAGAGCTCAGTTCCAGAAGGCCCGTGAACCGCCTTGCAGTGCAGATCTCCCTGATATTCCATCTGAATGGCGACCATTGCTACTCCCTTGAACGTTCTGGTTGAAACAAGCGTGCGAAGACGCCTTTGTAATCATAGGGGATCGATGGAGCCTCCGCTTGTTCGATCAGAGCGTAAGCCATGGATTCAGTAACTGAGCTCCACAGCCATCGAAATCAGCAGTGTTGCGAGTTGCGATCGTGTGGCCATGTTCCTTGGCTGTAGCTGCGATCATGGCATCCCGGTCTGGTCGGCGGTCA
>CAZZZQ010000530.1:0-3096 GCA_964658405.1 uncultured Sphingomonas sp. | reverse complement strand
CAGCAGTTCCTCGGCGGCGGCGACGAGATCCCGCAGGTCGTCGCGCCCGAAGGGTTTGAGCACCGGCATACCCATGCGCAACCCCAGCCTCTCCCCGAGCAGCATGACGTCCATGACGACATCCGTGCCCATGGCGCTGACGATCGACACGACTCCCCTGAACGAGGCCGGGATGCAGGAGCGGAGGACCGTGAACGCGTCTGTGGTGCCGAGTTTGACGTCCAGCAGGATCAGGTCCGGGTCGAACCGCTCCAGGAGCAGCGGCGTCACGCCCTCCGGCCAGGCCTCGGTTTCGATCTGCTGCTCTTCCAGCATCGCCGCGAGACTCAGGGTGACGCGCAGGTCGTCGTCGACAATCGCGGCCCGCCGTACCTGGCGCACGGCACAGCTCAGGTTTCGAGCGGCGAGACTTCCCATAGCGATGTCCGAACGTTGAATGCACCTCATCTCAGAGGCGACCATAACTTCTATTAACAATCTTAAGTTAATGTCACATTAGTCCTCAGCAATAAGCTGACGTTCGCCCGCAGTTCACATTCAACGGCAGTGCAAGATGTCGGAACAAGAAAATTCAATGATTGCTCGTTTCCTCAATCTCATTGCCAGTCCGGCGGAACCTGAATTCGATCGGCTCGCCAGACTTGCAGGGCACATCGCCAATGCTGATTACGCTCACGTCTGCTTCAATAACGGCACACAGCTGTTCGCCAAAGCTCAGGACGGATTGCCCCTGCCGCAGAGTCAACCGCTGCACGAATCGCTGTGCGGAAATACAATCGCGACCAACATCCCCCTGGTGATCGAAGATCTTTCGATTGATGCCAGATTGCAAAGCCGTGAGCTGCACCATCAATACGGGCTGTCGTCCTACGTCGGCGTACCGATCCGCTGGACGAATGGGCAGGCTGTCGGCACCGTTGCTGCGATAGCGCGAAACAAGGGGAGCGTGACGGAGCGAGTCGTGGCGGCCCTGCAGGAATGCGCCAACCTCGTCTCACGCGAACTGCTGATCCGTCAAGCCGCCACCGACGAGGTGAAGCGGAGCTCCCCGGCTCTGGCGCCTCTGGCGGCGGCTGCGCCGGACCTCGTCCGGGCCATCACGCGCAACCACCTCAGCGTTCTCCGGTCGGTCAGCGACGGCGTGATCGCAGTCAGGGGAGACGGCGTGATCAACTTCGTCAACCCGGCCGCCGAGAAACTGCTGACGCGATCGGCCGACTCGATTCTCGGCGCGACATTCGCGCAGGTCTTCGACGTTTCCGCCACCGGCCAGCCCCTGAAGGACGTCGCGTGTCCGGTGGCGGCCAGCCTGCGCGACGGCAAAGAGCGGGTCGCCAAGCGCGCCTACGGGCTCGGAGCGGATCGCGGCATCATCGCGATCGAATATGCGGTCTCGCCGGTGAACGCGCGCGTCGCAACGATCGGCGCGGTGGTGGTCTTCCGTCGCCTGTCCGGCTCCGAAGGCGCCAATGGCGTCGCGCTGCGCCTGACCTTGCGGGAAGTTTCCAAGCTCAAGGAGCAGATCGCCCGCCTGTCGGCTGTCCATGCTGTCGCCGAGCCCACCAGGAGTCACGACCTGCCTGGCGTTGGCGTGCCCTCCACCAAAAGCTTCGAGGACCTCCTCCGGGTCATCGACAGGGAACATGCCGACCAGTCCGTGAGGGCTCGGGCCCTCAGCGTCGAATGCGACGCCTTGACGGTCCGGTCGGCGGCCCTGGCACCCCATTCGCCGGCCCAGTCCCTTCCGCGCATCGCGGAGACGGCTCGAAGCCGATCGCGGGTCGGGCGCTGGCTCGAATCGTGACGCAGCCGTCCCGCGGCGGCGAGGGGCCAATCGTTTGCGATCTCCGGGCGCATCGGATCCGCGAAGGCACCGACGAGATCATGCGGCTGATCGTGGCCCGCTCGATCCTCGCCGAGACGCGGTAGGGTGGCGCCGCCAGCGATAGGAGACGGTGCGCTCGCGTTCGGATCGCGATCACCGAATTTACGCCAGCGACACCGGACGGACATGCGGTGGCCGATCGCCTCATCCTGAGCCGGCCGCACAGCGACCGTGTCGCAAGGCGAGCGTGGCGATGAGCTCCGCCCGTCGCGGGGACACTGGAGCGCTCGTCCTTCGACACGGGCCCTTCAGGCCCGGCTCAGGATGAGGGATGGTGGAGGTGCAGCGGTCAGACGATTGAGCGACACGCCGAAGCAGGAGGCGAGAACCTGAAGCTCCCTGACGCCGAGGCGCGGCGGATCGTGTCAGGTCTGGTCGGCGTGCGGTCTGGCGTCAGAGACCGGCGACAGGTGCTGTAAGCCGATCTGGCGCGCCGCGATGAATTCGACGAGGTCGGCCAGAGGCATGGGCCGTGCGAACAGAAACCCCTGGACCTGGTCGCATCCGAGCTCGGCGAGAAGGCGAAGGTCCTCCTCGTCTTCGACGCCTTCCGCGACGGTGGTGACGGCCAACGCGGCCCCCAGTGCCAGGACGCTGGCGCAGATGGATCGGCGCGTCATGTCACTGGCGCAGCCATGCACGAAGCTGCGGTCGAGCTTCAGCTCCCTGAACGGAAGATCGCGCAATCGTGACAGCGACGAATAGGCCGCACCGAAGTCGTCGATCGACAAAGACACAGAATAGAGCGTGAACTGCGTCGCGATCATCTGCACGTCGAGCACGTCCTGGAGGGCCTCGTCCTCGGTCACCTCGAAGATGAGGCCCCGCCAGCGGGGGTTTTTGTTGGCTTCCCGCACGAGCCGGCAGGGATCGCGTTGGCCGAGGTAGGACAGCGGCACGTTGACCGAGAGCTTGTAGGCAAACCCGACCGCCGAAAGGTCCTCACTGTGCGCGATCACGGTCGACAGCACGAAGTCCGTCAACTCGATCATGTCGTCTCGTGTCGCGTCGCGGAGGAGAGCGAAGGGCGACACGATGAAACCGGCGCGGGTGCGGGCGCGGATCAGCGCCTCAGCGCCGACGATCACGCCCGTGGCGACCTGGAACTTCGGCTGGTACCAGACCTCCAGCCGACCCTCGTCCAGCGCCTGGCGCAGCCTCAAATCCGAATCGTCCGGTAGCGAGTGCTGGGTGGTCAGGGCCGCGGCAGC
>CAZZZQ010000529.1:0-3096 GCA_964658405.1 uncultured Sphingomonas sp. | reverse complement strand
AATAAAAAAGCACAGCAGAATTCCGCCAGCGAGCAGGACTCTGCGCGACAGCAGGCGGGACAGATTTATATGAAGCCCGCTGCTAGCAGCGATCAGCAGTCCCTGACCGTCCCCGTTCAGGAGTTGCAGGAGCCTGAAGCTCTCGATTTCCATACAGGAAGCGACATGCCAGCACCGGAGCTGCTTGGCGACATCGTGGAACGCGATCCGATGACCTTGGAGCAGTTCCTCGCCCTAGCAGACAAAGCGAACCCGACGCTCGCGCAAGCCCAGCTGAACGTGAATCGTTCCAGCCAGCAGGCTCGCCAGGTCAGTCTGCCGCCCGACCCGATCGTCGGCTATACCGGCGACCATATCCGAGGTGGCGAGTACCACGGCGGCGAGGAGGGAGCATTCTTTACGCAGGAGTTTATTCTTGGTCACAAGCTCGCTTTACGTCGAGATATCTATCGCGCGCAAGGCCGTTCCAACCAATATGCGTTGGAGGTGCAGCGTGCTCGGGTTCACAACGATGTTGCCCGAGCCTTCTTCGATACGCTTGCCGCCCAACAATCCGTAATTATCCATGATCGGCTGTTGAAGGTTGCACTCGACGCGGATACGAATACGCATGAGCTTTCGCGGATCGGCCAGGCCGACGCTGCGGGCATCCTGACAGCGGAGGTCGCGGCGGAACAGGCGCGAATCGATTTCCTGAACGCCCAGCGCATGTTCCTGGCTCACTTTGCACAGCTGGCGACCTTCGCTGGGCAGCACACGCTCGATGCCCACCCACTGAAAGGTTCTCTGGCTGAACCGCCGGGTTTCGATCCAAACGACTATGTGCAGCGCGATGTGGAGGAAAGTCCTCTCGTGAAGCGAGCCCAGGCCGACGAAGCACTCGGCGATGCCCGCTTGAAGGACGCCAAACGGGAGCGTGTACCAAATCTGAATCTGACCGCAGGCGAGTGGTATTCGGGTGAAGAAGTGATGAGTGGGCGCAAGGCGGGGTGGATGAGCTTTGCTCAGGCAGGGGTCCAATTGCCGCTTTGGAATCACAACCAGGGCAACATCGAAGCCTCGAAGATTCTGCTCGACCGTGCTCACCGCGATGTGGAGCGGACCAAACTCTGGACCCGCAACCAGACTGAACCTCTCGCCCAGCAATACCTGACAGCCCAGTTTACGGCGCAGCGCTATCGGGATGAGATGATCCCGCGAGCTCGCCGGGCGTATCAATTGGAGGTCACCAAGTACCAGCAGATGTCGCAGGAATATCCTCCGGTGTTGGCCGCCCAGCACATGCTCTTTACGCTCCAGCTTGGCTATACCGAAGCGCTTAACGAAGAGTGGCGAGCCGCGATTGCTCTTCAGAACTACGCCCTGATGAATGGTTTGGACGAGCCCATCAGCACAGGGACGGACTCCACCACAATCAACCTGCCGACTGCACCGGGACCGAACCAGTGATGGAAGTGACCAGGAAGCAACAAATGATAGAGCGAGTGATCAACGTCTGGGCTGCGGTAGACCGGGCCTTGACTTTTGAGCCATTCTGATGAAACCCGTATCTTATTCATTGCAAATGGCTTATGTCTGATAACGCATCTTCTGTATAAAGCTTGTGTAAGCGCAAAGCAATAATGTCGTAGCTCTGCAAAGCCAAAGTGTCGCTGCCCCATCCTGAGTAAGGGTTGGAGGCGGCAGATGGGTTGGCTACAGATGAGCAAGCAGGAGTTGCGACGGGTTGAAGTCTTGACCGAGGTGCTGGCTGGTCAGCGTACCGCGGAGTCGGCAGCCGGCTTTTTGGATGTGAGCCTGCGGCAGGCGCAGCGGCTGGTGGCGAGATATCGTGCTGGTGGCGGCGGAGCCTTGATCCACAAGAGCCGCGGCCGACCGGCAAGCAACAAGCTAAGCGCAGGCACGCGCGAGCTGGTTCTTGAACTGGTGCGGCAGAGCTACCGGGACTTCGGACCTACCCTCGCAGCGGAGGTTCTGCTGGAGCGCCACAGCATCGAGGTCTCACGCGAGACCCTGCGTAAGTGGATGGTCGAAGACGGTCTGTGGCTGTCACGCAAGCAACGAAGAAGCTTCCATCAACCAAGACTCCGACGCGAGAGTTACGGCGAGCTGATCCAGATCGACGGCAGCGAACACCGCTGGTTCGAGGATCGCGGCGAGGCCTGCACGCTGCTGGTCTTCATCGACGACGCGACCAGCAAGCTGATGCAGCTTCGCTTCGTTCCCAGTGAGAGCACGGGTTCCTACTTCCAGGCGTTGCACGGCTATCTCGGCATGCATGGATGCCCGGTCGCCTTTTACTCGGACAAGCACACGGTCTTTCGGATCAACCGCGACGCGCAAGGCGGGTCGGGCATGACGCAGTTCGGACGGGCTTTAGCCGAGCTCAACATCGAGATCATCTGCGCGAACTCCAGCCAGGCTAAAGGCCGCGTCGAGAGAGCCAACCGAACGTTGCAGGATCGCCTGGTGAAAGAGCTACGGCTTGAGAACGTATGCGACATAGATGCTGGCAACACGTTCTTGCCTGGGTTCATGGACCGCTTCAACGAGCGCTTCGCGCTGCATGCCACCAAGCCGGAGAACCTGCATCGACCTCTCAACGTAAGGACCGATCGCCTTAGTGACATCCTGTGTCATCGTGAACAGCGCTACGTGAGCCATCAACTCACCCTGTCTTACGACAGGAAGCAGATCATCCTCGAGCGAAGCGAACTCACGGAAGGTCTAGGCGGCAAGTACGTCGACTTGTACGAGTTCCCTGATGGAAGGCTTGAGGTTCGATTCCAGGACCGCTTGCTTCCCTATCGCGTCTTCAGCAAAGACCAGCGTGTCAGCCACACGGCGGTCGTTGAGAACAAACGGCTCAGCCACGCTCTGACGATCATCAAGGCACAGCAGGATCGAAAGCTCGAACCAAAGATCCAGACCAATAGCGAGAAGATCGGCTACAAGAAGAATCCTCGTCAACTCTACGGCGAGAAGTACAAGCCAAAAACCGCGCCGGCGCCCGCGGTGGAAATGACGGCCTGATGGAAAGAGAGGAAAACATAAAGCCGTTTCCCTCTCTTCCCACAGTCCTTGGAAATCGACAAA
>CAZZZQ010000528.1:0-3097 GCA_964658405.1 uncultured Sphingomonas sp. | reverse complement strand
GCCGTCGCCGTCATCGTCTGGGCCGTCGCCTGCAGCTCGGTGGCCGAGGACGACACCATGCCGACGATGCCGCCCACCGCCTGCTCGAAGCTGTCGGCCAGCTGTCGCATGCCGGCCTTGCGCTGCTCCGCGGCAGTCAAGCGAGCCTGGGCCGTCTCCGCTTCAAGCGTGCGTGTGCGGATCAGGTTGTCCTTGAACACCTGAACGGCCCCCGCCATCGCACCGATCTCATCGCGCCGTCCGGCACCGGGAACATCGATCGCAGTATCACCAGCGGCCAAGTTGACCATCGCCCCTTCCAGACGAACGATCGCTTGGGAGACCCACCGCTGCAGGATGATGAAGCTGAGTGCTGCGATAGCGAGGATACCGCTCGCCATCCCCGCCAGCAGAAGCACCCAAGTCCAAGCCTGGCTTGCGGATGCGGTAGCCGCGGCCGTCAACACTTCCGTCGCGACGGTCGCGACCGCGAACACATCAGATTGAGCATCGCCAGCCAACTTCAACCAAGTCTCCATCGAGAAGGCGAGCGGACGACCGGATGCGGCAGACGCGTCGATCTCCTTGCGCAGGGTCACGAAGGCGCTTCCAGAGAAGCTGTTCTGCGCGGTGGCCAGCGCCGTGCGCAGATCCGCGGGAGTTCGCTCGTCCATGAGGTCAGCCATGACGCCGAGGCCGGACGTCACCTGATGCCCATACTCGCGCAGCGTGGTCGCTTCTTCCGGCCGCACCGGCCTACTCTGAGCCAAGATCGTCCGCACTTGGAACCGGAGCAGACCGGCGCTGAGCCGTGCCTGCCACGCCGTCGCACCGATCTGAATGAGGGGGAAAGTCGTCGCGTCCAGCGCCACCATGCGACGCCCCAGGAGCTTTGCTCCGTGCTGCAACGCGCTCAGCACCGGCTCAAGCCGTTCATCGAGCCGGGAGCGTACGGCCGTGTCGCGAGCGGCAAGCTCCTGGACCGAGCCATGGTCGACCTCACGGCGGATCGCCTGCCAGCCGTCGTAGGCCGTCGCCAATTCGCGATGCACTCGGCTGGCGCCCTCGAGCGAAATGTCGGCTAGGCCGGTCAAACTGGCCTCCACGGCCTTCGTCGCGACCTGACGGTACTCGACGGCGGCTTTGCGCTCACGATCGTTGCGATCGTTTCCAATCAGGAGAGCGGCTGAGGAGGAGCCCCACTCGAGGCGCGTTGCTGCGAAGCTCTGGAACAGGGCTTTGTCGAGCTGTGCCAACCGGGCCACCTCGCTGGCGCTCTGCTCAGCGGTCAAAGCTTGTTTGATACCAGCGCTCGCGAGACAAAGGGCGATGACACACATCAGACCGAACAGGCATGATAGGAGAGCGCGTAGCGAAATCTTCATTGCGAGGCTCGGGTCAGTGCGCTGCACTGCATGCGGCAGCAGCCTCAAAATGATAGCGGTAAGAAGAGTTGACGAAGCTTTAACCTTGACAATCGTGCGAGCAGGCCTGCCCACTCGTCGAACACATCCAGGGTTAGTTTACCGCCATCCTGCCGCAGCAGCGCCACTCTCGCACAACTGGTCAGGTCGCGATAACTGCTCGGCTCAGACCGATGTTTCCGATTTTCACCCTTTCATCGTTCGAAGCGGTCGGGCTGCGCTCAGCCGGCTTCGGTCGTACAGATGTGGCTCGCTCAACGTCCGCTTCCGAGCATCTCGCCGGGGAAGCTCGGCGACTTGGGTGGGTCGAAACCCGTCCGTCCGGTCAAAGACCGCCCTGGGTGGAATGCAAAACGTCCGCTTCGGATGAAAATGTCATCAAAGCGGACGCTTCGGCGAGGCGGCAGCGGCCTCATCGCATCATGATCCGAAGTCGGTGCGGATCAGCGAAAGCCCCCGCCCGACGTGTTGCCCAGGCGCTGTGCGATCGGTTCGCGCTCCGGCGCTTCGGCGTTGCCGAGCACGCTGCTTCGCAAGGTCGGCGAGGGAACCGGAGTGATGCTTCCGGTCCGGTCCGGATCAACCAAACCGGCCGTGTAACGCGCTGGCGGGATGGTGCCCGGCCACACGCGGTGACCAGCATGGGCTTCCGCGAGAGGCAGGATTCCAACGATGGCGACTGCTCCGAGACGCAGCACCCGGCGGTTCTGGGACGAGCGAAGGATGTTCATGATTTAACTCCCGCTATCGGCCGGCGCTCGGGTTCCCGATACCGACCCGGATCGAGAGGCTCCCAACCTCTCAAGGCATCCAGATCCGGGGCGGATTCGTTTTATTCCCGGCAACGACGATGACCCTGCTCCATCCGAATGCCGATCGGCCGGCGCTTATCGGAACCTGCCTGCATTTTGTCGGTGATCAGGGAATAAACCCGGCTGCGCCGCGATCCGGATGGGGAGGGACGCCGACGTCCCGGACCTCACCGGGACCGGACCATGCAGGATCGCACCTCGCTTGAAGATCAACCGGCCGGGCCGACCCGGCGCGGCGCCCTCGAATGCATGCTGTGGGCTGGCACCGGCTTGCTCTGGTCGCTCGGGGGCGGCCTACCCCGCGCGATCGGGCTGGAGAAGGCCGTGGCGGCCGAGGCCGCACCGGCGCCGTTCACCTTCCTTCAGATCAGCGACAGCCATGTCGGCTTCAACAGGCCGGCCAATCCGGATGTCCTCGGCACCCTGCGCGAGACAGTCGCCAAGATCGCGAGTCTTCCCGAGAAGCCGACCTTCATCATCCATACCGGCGACATCAGCCACCTGTCGAAGGAGCGGGAATTCGACGATGCCGACCAGATCCTGCGCGAGACTGGGCTGCCGCTGTTCTACGTGCCGGGGGAGCACGACCTCCTCGACGACGGGCAGGGCCGCGCCTACCTCGACCGCTACGGCAAGGGATCGCGCGGGGCCGGCTGGACCAGCTTCGATCGAAATGGCGTCCACTTCATCGGCCTCGTCAACGTTGTCGACCTGAAGGCGGGTGGCCTCGGCAATCTCGGCGCCGACCAGCTCGATTGGCTGGGGCGCGACGTGGCCGGGCTCTCCTCCAGCACGCCCCTCGTCGTCTTCGCGCATATCCCGCTCTGGACGATCTATCCGGAATGGGGCTGGGGCACGCAGGACGGCGGGCGGGCGCTCGCG
>CAZZZQ010000527.1:0-3099 GCA_964658405.1 uncultured Sphingomonas sp. | reverse complement strand
CTTCATTCTCGATCAGCGAGAAGCGGATGTGCGTGTCACCATGCTCGCCGAAGCCGACGCCCGGGCTGACTGCGACCTTGGCATCCAGCAGCAGCTTCTTTGAGAACTCCACCGAGCCGAGAGCGGCGTACTGCTCCGGAATCCTCGCCCAGACAAACATCGTCGCCTTGGGGAGTGCGACGTTCCAGCCCAGCTTGTTCAGCCCCGGGACGAGGCAGTCGCGGCGGACCTTGTAGTTGTCGCGAATCTCTGCGACGCAATCCTGGTTGCCCTCGAGGGCCGAGATCGCCGCCACCTGGATCGGCGTAAAGGTCCCATAGTCGAAGTAGCTCTTGATGCGGCCGAGTGCGGCCACCATCTTCCGGTTTCCGACCATAAAGCCCACTCGCCAGCCGGGCATGTTGTAGCTCTTGGAGAGCGTGAAGAACTCGACGGCGATATCCTTCGCGCCGGGAACCTCCATGATCGACGGGGCACGGTAGCCGTCGAAGACAAGGTCGGCGTAGGCGAGGTCGTGGATGATGTAGATCCCGAGCTCCTTGCAGAGCGCGACGATCCGCTCGAAGAAGTTGAGGTCGACACACTGTGTCGTTGGGTTTGCCGGAAAGTTCAAAATCAGCAGCTTGGGCCGCGGCGACATGCGCGGCAGGTCGTGCTCAAGCTGCTCGATGAGCGCGCTCGAATCCTGGTCCGGGCTGGACTCGATGGCGATGCTCTGGATCTTCGACCCTGCAATCACCGGCCCGAAGATGTGGATCGGATAGCTGGGATTGGGCACGGCAACGGTGTCCTCGTCGTCGAGCATGGCGAGGCAGAGATGGGCGATCCCTTCCTTCGAGCCGATGGTGACGATGGCCTCGTGCTCCGCGTCGAGGTCGACGTTGTAACGCGTCTTGTACCAGTTGCAGATCGCCTTGCGCAGCCGGGGAACGCCGCGGGAGAGCGAGTAACGGTGGGTGGCCGTCCGCTGCGCCGCCTCGATCAGCTTGTCGACGATCGCCTTTGGGGTCGCTCCGTCAGGGTTTCCCATGCCGAAGTCGATGATGTCTTCACCACGCTTGCGGGCAGCGGCCTTCAGTTCACCAGTGATGTTAAAAACGTATGCGGGGAGGCGTTGAAGCCTTCTGAACTCTTCCATAGCGTGTGGGGCTGCTCCTGGGCGGGTTTCGTGCTGAATCTATTTTGCGGTAAACAGGACCTGTAGCGGGAGTGACTTCGGTGGGTAGCACGCCGCGTGATCGCACGCCTGGTAGTGCAGCGTCGCGTCGACCATGTGCTCCCCCGCCGCCGCCTTTACGGGCAGCTTGATCGTGAAGGCTCCCGAATAGACGTCCAGCTTCTCGTTGGGGCTGAAGCTGAAGCTGTACTCCTGGCCGGTCGAGTACTCCGGCGCGGTCATCGTCACGCCGGTCGCCGGCTGCGTCTTGAGCACGGTCGGGATCAGAAAGTCAGACTTCGGCGTGTGCGAGTTGACGTGATAGCCATCGGCCACCTTGAAGCGTAGCTCGACGATTGCCAGCTTGCCGGCGGGAATGCTCTGCTGCTCGGCAACGTAAATGACATTGCTTTTCGGCCTGGCAGCGGCATCCTGGGCGTCCATCGAACCCGCACTGACGGCAAGACAAAGCACAGCACTTGCAGCGAGAGTCCACAGGCGCATTACTGGCCACCTGCTGTGGGTACGTTGCCCCCGGTCGCGGCGATCGTCTTTTTGATGTTGGCCTCAACCTCGTCCTTCGAGGCGAGTCCGGCGGTTTGTTCGACGATGACGCCTTTTGAGTCGACGTAGAACGACATCGGCAGGTAGTCGATTCCGCCGTATGCCGGCGCAACCTTGCCGTCGGTCATCAGGATCGGGTAGGTGGCGCCCAGCTTCTTCGCGGCCTTGGAGATCTCATCCTTGCCGGCGTCATCCTCCGCAATGCCGAGAACCTCGAAGCCCTGGGCCTTGTACTTTGCACGGAACTCCTCGAACCACGGCATTTCGAGCTTGCAGGGGGCACACCATGTCGCCCAGAAGTTGACCAGCACCGGGCGGCCCTTGTAGTCCGCGAGCGAGATCTTCTTGCCCTCGAGCGTCACCAGTGTGAAGGCCGGCGCAACCTTGCCGCGAAGCTGCGGCAGGGTGTCCGATCCGGCGGTCTGCGATCCGGAGCTCTTATCGCCGGGATTCGCCGGGGTGAGCACGATGCGATTCTCCTGCGCCTTCTGGAGCGCGAGACGGCGCTCGCGGAGGTTGTGCCATCCGGCCCAAAGCATGAGGGAGATGCCTGCGATAAGAACGACGACGACCAGAGCACTGCGCTTCATTGCGATTCCTCGAGGGGCGGCGGGAGCCCAGCCTGACCCTCCCTCAAGTTTAGTCGCAAAACCGCCTTGAATCCTAGAAGTTGGGCGGCAGCATCCGATCGTAGGTCGATCGGACGATCCTGTAGCACTCGCAGGCGACGCTTTCGAGCCCGGGGCGGTTTACGATCCTGATCCTGCCACGGGTGTAGTCAATCAGCCCGGCGCGCTGGAGATTCCCTGCCGCCACGGTAACCGTCGACCGCCGCGACCCCAGCATCTGGGCCAGAAACTCCTGCGTCAGCTGCAGCGTCTCGCAGAACATCCGGTCGGCGGAGGTCAGCAGCCAGCGCGCCAGCCGCTCTTCCACGGGGTGCAGCCGGTTACAGAGGACCGATTGCGTCATCTGCGTCATCTGCATGTAGAGAAAGGAGTGAACCAGCTGCATCAGCGGTCCGCCCTTCAGGAACTCTTCTCGAAACAGCGGCATACGGATCCTGTACCCGAGGCCCGCTCCCTGCATCATGACGGTGTGCGGCATCTGCTGGTGCCCGAGCAGACCGCTAACACCGGAGAATCCCTCGCGGCCGGTGACGCCCACTTCGACGGAGTTTCCGTTTTCCGTGATGGCGTCGGTCGAGATCAGGCCGCTGGTCGGAAAGTAGAGATATTCGATCTCCTGCTGTGGCTGGGAGAGCTGAAAGCCCAGCGGAAGCTCCATTGGAACGAAAGACTTCGCCAGCGCCTGAAACTGTGCCTCAGGCATGGTCGCAAGGATGTAGTTCCTGGGCCGGGCGACAACGTTGCTATGAG
>CAZZZQ010000526.1:0-3105 GCA_964658405.1 uncultured Sphingomonas sp. | reverse complement strand
CATATCCCAGCCGCCAAAGTCGACCATCTTGGCCCGGGCCGCGCGATGGGCGGCGTTCAGGGCGGTCTTGCGAAGTGTAGCGACCATCTCAGCCATGCAGAGCAATCCTTCAGGCGCAGGGGCGCCGATCCGTATCTCTCTATTCTTACAGGAAATGCGCCGTGTGTTTGCCTAACTTCCCGCTGCCTGGCCTGCTTTGACCTTCTGCATCTGCAGCTTGAGCGCGCTATACCCTGCCTCGGTGAAGGGGCCTTGCGTCCTCCAGCGCACCTCGCCATGGTCATCGACCAGCAGCAGGTAGGCGTCATCGGGAGCCTGGAAGTGCACAAGCGACCTCCACTCCGGCTCGTGGTCATTCAGCGGGACGAAGTGCGGTTTGCCACGCTCTGAGACCGAGGCCTTGATCTTCCCGGCTACAAAGCCGCGCATAAACCTGGGAACAGACGCCAGCACCGGCATTTCGTAGTAAGCCACCGTGGGAGAGTCATAAAAGTCGCTCGCCAGCCGTTTTCCCCAGACTGTGACCGCATCGCGGGAGCCTTGACTGAAGCCGATGACGAGAACGCCCACCTTCCCGGCCAGCCCCTGCGGCAGATTCACGGGGACGCCGGTGAAGGAGGTTCCGTGAACTGCGGGAATCTGCTGGCTGATCGCCTGGTGCGCCAGCGATCCGGCGAGCGCGAGCGGCATCAGCCATTGAAAGGGAAGTCTAAGCCTCATCTTTGGTCAGACGCGCGTCAGACCACAACTGTCTCGCGATACTCACCAAAAACTCCGCGGAGCGTATCGGCGATCTCGCCGACGGTGGCCAGGGCTTCGACTGCAGCGAGGATCGGCGGCATCAGGTTCGCTCCGCCCCGGGCCGCATCCTTGACCTGCACCAGGGCAGCCGCGTGGGCCGATGGCGGTCGCCGCATGCGAAGAGCCTGAACGCGTTTTACCTGCTGCTCCTCCAGCGCTTCGTCGATCCGGTGGGTTGGGATCGGGACCTCCTGCTCGCTCGCGAAGGTGTTCACCCCGACCACGGTTGCTTCGCGAGAGTCCACCGCCCGCTGCCAGGCGTAGGCCGCGTTCTGGATCTCGCGCTGGACATAGCCCTGCTCGACCGCTCGAAGCATCCCGTAGCCTTTTCCGCGGTCGAAGCCGGCGATCGTCGCCAGGTAAGCATTTCCTCGGCGCTCGATCTCATCCGTGAGCGACTCGATATAGTGGCTTCCGCCCAGCGGGTCAGCCGTATCGGCCACGCCACTCTCGTGGGCAAGGATCTGCTGGGTCCGAATGGCAATCCGCGCCGAGGCCTCGGTCGGGAGCGCCAATGCTTCATCGAAGCCGTTGGTATGCAACGACTGCGTCCCGCCCAGGATCGCTGCCAGGGCCTGCAGGGTCGTACGGACGATGTTGTTCTCCGGCTGCTGCGCGGTCAGGGTCGACCCAGCCGTCTGGGTATGAAAGCGCAGCATCCAGCTCCTGGGATTCTTCGCGCCGAAGTGATCCCGCATGATCCGCGCCCACATCCGCCGGGCCGCCCGGAACTTGGCGACCTCCTCCAGCAGGTTGTTATGGGCGTTGAAGAAGAAGCTGAGCCGCGGCGCAAACGCATCCACATCCAGTCCGGCATCGACCGCTGCCTGGACGTAGGTCATCCCGTTGGCCAGCGTGAACGCCACCTCCTGCACGGCGGTGCAGCCGGCCTCACGCATGTGGTAGCCGGAGATTGAGATCGTGTTCCACTCCGGCAGCTCCGCCGAGGCCCATGCCACGGAGTCGGTCACCAGCCGCATGGCCTGCGGGATGGGGAAGATATAGGTCCCGCGCGCGATGTACTCCTTCAGAATGTCGTTCTGGATCGTCCCGCTGAGCCGTCGGACCTCTGCGCCGGTTCGCCTGGCTACGGTGACGTACATTGCCAGCAGGATCGAGGCCGTCGCGTTGATCGTCATCGAGGTCGAGACCGTGTCGAGCGCAATCCCGTCGAAGAGCCGTTCCATATCCTCGATCGAGTCGATCGCGACCCCGACCCGGCCTACCTCACCGAGCGCCAGCGGAGCGTCGGAGTCGTAGCCGATCTGTGTCGGGAGGTCGAAGGCGACCGAAAGCCCTTTCGTTCCATGGGCCAGCAGGAACTTGTAGCGCCGGTTCGACTCCTCGGCGTCGCCCAGACCGGCGTACTGGCGCATCGTCCAGAGCCGGCTGCGATACATCTCGGGTTGAGTCCCGCGCGTGTAGGGGTACTCGCCCGGCCGCTCTTCGCCATAAACCGTCTCAACAGGAATGCCGGAGCTCGTCTTTGGTGTGCGTGGCTCGGGCATGTCGATCCTCGGTGAGCTAGCTGCGCCGCTGCTTTCGTCCTGCGCGAACAAAGCTGCTGATGCAGAAATAGCCAAACACTACGGCCATGGCGACCGACCAGACCAGGTGCTGGTGTTCGTCATGGGTGATCACGCTGTCGTGCAGGTAGAGCCGGTACTTCCACGCGCTGATCAGGGCGGTCAGGAGGAACAGCCCGAAGAAGACCCCGGTCAGCTCCAGCCAGAGCACGCCCGAAAGCTTCACGAACGGACCCCAGATCGCCTCTCCGAAGCGTTTGCTCCCACGCTTCAGGCCGTCCTTCGTCTGCCGGACCTGGGCGGTCGTACGTGCAGCCTTCTGGCCGAGAACTTCGCCGGACCGGGCGGCTGGTGTCAAAGCTGTTGAGCGCCCAGACTGATTGGTTTGGGCAGGTGCGGGCGAGGCCGCCGCATCGGCAGCGGTCATCAACGCCTTCGCCGCCTCCCGTGCACCAATCCCAAGCGCCCGCCCAAACCGAACCGAATCCATGCATGAAGTGTAGCCGGTCACCCGGTTCACTCCAAAGCCAGCCGGAACGCATTACAGTTCTGCGGCATCCAAACGGAGATCAGCATGACGATCCCTAAGCGGAGCACCTAAGGAGTGTGTATGAAGAAGGCATTATGGCTGGTCGGCGGCTGTTGCGCAGCGGTTGCAGGATTTCTGGTCTTCGGCTCGAAGCGGCCCCAGCCGGTCGAGGATCTGGCGCACCGCCTGGAAGCTGCCTGGTCTGACCACCACACCGTCGTTTAGCTCGTTGCATCTGCCCGGGGCCTG
>CAZZZQ010000525.1:0-3108 GCA_964658405.1 uncultured Sphingomonas sp. | reverse complement strand
GCTCGTGGCGTCGGTGAAGGCCACCTGGGGGGTGGTCCCGGTCGTCGCGGCGGTCGTCGTCCGGGAACGGGCGGAGGCGGCGCACCCCAGGGTGGCGGCGCTCCCCGCAGCTAACCTGTTAAACGCAATGAAGACAAGGGTCGCGCGAGATGCGCGGCCCTTGCTGTTTCCAGGAAGGAGTTGCCATGCGGCGTCTACAGTGGATCGGCCTCGGGGTGCTCTGCCTGCTGTCGGGAAGCCGCTGGCTCGCCGACAACGCCTACCCCGGCGCCCTGCCGATCCTGGAGCAGCAGGCCCTGCACTACCTCCTGATCGGCTTGGTTGCAGCAGCAGCACTCGCGGTTCGCCGTCGCTCGGCCAAGACGCAATCTATCCCGTGGCCGTCCCTCTCTGCTGCGAGCCTTCTCCTGCTCGGTCTGCCGGCCATCCTCACCGAGCTGGCCGCGCGTGTGACCACAGAATCAGGCCCCGCTCTCTTCGCCCTTGCACCGCTCTTTGTCGTAGTTGGCGTCGCCTCAGCCGGCGGCAGCATTGCAGGATCCTCCCGCGCCCGAAGCCTGATGATGCCGTCGCTGATCGGCCTGGCGGGAGCCCTTCTGCTCCTCCCCTTCAAGCTTCCATCAACCGCACTCGGAGCCGGCCTCTTCCTCACAGCGATCGCCGCTGTCGTATCGGCCGCCATCGGCAGCGTCTGGATGCATCGCCTCCTGCAGCACTGCCCGCTTCGTCCCGCTCTCGTGCTCCTGTGCGGAGTCAATGCCGTGTTCCTCGGAGTTGCGTCCGCTCTTCACGAGCCAATCACACTCCCGTTGACCGCGCTTCCGGTCGAACTTCTCCGCGCCGCCGCCCTCGACCTTCCGCAACTTCTCCTGCTCGTCTGGCTCCTTCGCGAGCTCGACCCCGCCAGGCTCTCCGCCCGCTACCTGCTCGCACCACTGCTCACGACCCTCGAGGGAATGGCGTTCTTCCGCCTTCCCGTCGACCTCCGCATGGGAGCCGGATCGGTCCTCCTGCTGGTCGGGGGAATGGCGCTGCTGCTGTGGAAGGGCGACGACGAATCCGGTCGATCGTCAAGCCTGAATTTGCGCTGACGGTTGCTCCCGAAGGCACTTTTGCAGAGCTCGTCCCGGCAGTACACTGGTCCCTACATGGCAGCTTCGATGTACATCGTGGTGGAGGGGGAGGACCCCGGTTACGATATCTTCGTCAACGGCCGCTCGCTCGCCCGCAACGAAGATGCACTCGAACGCCTCGCCCTGCGCGCAGGCGTCCGCCCGCTGATCGAGTTCTTCTCGGCGGATGAGAACTCCATGTCGCTCCTGATCGAAGAGGGCGCCGGAAATCCTGAGCTGATGAAGCGCCTCCCCCCGCCGCAGTGGTACGGTGCTGAGGATGGCCTGGCGACCGTAGAGGCGCTCCTGAACGAGCTTCGCGACGACCCGCAGCAGCTGGGCAGCGAAGGCTCACAGGTCGTCTCGGAGCTGGACGAGTACGCCCGAGTCCTCCACAAAACCGTAAAGAACGGCCTCCGCTGGCACCTCGCAGTAAGCTGGCGCTAAGCGGGCCCTCACGCGAAGCGTCCAAAACCCCACGAAGTGGTGCCCGCCCGGCATAAGGGCGCACTTGCCTGAAGCCTTACTCCAAAGTCTCGTCCCGCTGATAAAAGTCCTCAATATCCGAAGCCTTCGCCTCGATCTCATAGCTGGTAAACAGATCCGCGATCCGCTCATTCGAGAAGCCCCGCTCCCGCAGGATACGGATCTCCGCGCTCAGCAGCGCCACCGCCTGCTCCAGCGTGTAGGTCACATCGTCTGCAACCTCAATCGGCTTCTCAGGTGATCCGGCTGCATCCTGCAGGTCGCGCGCAGCGATGATGATCTGCTGCGCCGTATAGCTCTGTTCGTTCTTCGCCATCAGAAAATCCTCGTTGTAGTGTGTGCTTTAGTGAGCCGCGGCGACGACATCGCCCTCACCCAGCTTACGGTGAAAGAAATCAAAGACCAGCCCATACAAGCTGTACGCCAGCTCCGGATCGTAGCGCAGACCCTCGTCACGCATAAACGCATGCGCCCCGTTGACCTCGTGCCAGCTCATCCGCGTGTTCAGCTCATTCAGCCGCGCCAGCACCTTCATGCGGCCCTCAAGCGAGATGTGCGGATCCTGCCGACCCCAGATCATCAGCAACTCGCCCTGGATATCAGCAGCACGCGCAAGCGAGTCATCGTTCATCCCCTTGCCAAGGCTGCCCTTGTGGATGTCAGTCGCATAGAAGCAGGCGGTCGCAATCACATCAGGATTCATCGCTGCACGAAACGCAAGATGCCCACCGATGCAGATCCCAAGCGCTCCCAGCTTGCCGGTGCAGTCAGGCCGGCCAGCGAGATGGTCGAGGACGGCGCGCGCATCCGCGTCATAGCTCCCCAGCTCCTTCGTCGTCTTCCACTCGTTCCCGCGATCCGAGCCGGCCTGGTCGTACGCCAGGATCGTCCCCGCCGGCTCGAACTCGTGATAAATCTCCGGCATCGCAACGATGTACCCATGCCCCGCCAGCATCGCGGCCGTGCGCCGGATCGGTGCCGTAATCTGAAAGATCTCCGAATAGAAAATAATCCCGGGATAGCGGCCGGGTGCTGCAGGACGCACGATATGGGTCCGCATCGGGCCCTTCGCGGTGTCGAGTGTTACAAATTCGTCGTTGACGATAATCAAAGTTCAACCTCGATCTGCGGCCGCCAGGGCCGACAGGGTCCATCATAGCGGGTCGTCGTTGCAGCCGCATGGAAGGCCCGCAACCGGCGCCAGCAGGCGAGGCGTACCATTAAGAGGAACGCCACGGAGGTATCTTGCGCTCGTTCTCACGTTTTCTGCTCCTCTTCGTCGGAGCAAGCTTCGCCCTCCTTCCCGCTCACGCGCAGCTGATGGATGCCGGCAAGCCGCTCGGCGCAGCCGCCCAGGGCGAGCTACCGCAGTACCTGAAGGACGCCGGTGTAGAGCAGCGCCTCAACCAGCCCCTCCCGCTCGCAACCTCTTTCACCGATGACTCAGGCCACCCGGCCACCCTCGGCAGCTTCCTGCACGGCCGCCCGATCGCCCTCGCCCTCGTCGAGA
>CAZZZQ010000524.1:0-3116 GCA_964658405.1 uncultured Sphingomonas sp. | reverse complement strand
GCCACTCGCAGCGCAACAGTATCCGGCCCCAACCCCGCAGCAGCAGGCGGGGATCGACAAGGATAATGCACGCCACTTCGGCGACTCCCCCACCGACGGCGGACCGCTTGCAACTGACTTGTCGCCCAAGCTGCGGGTTCCGGCCGTTGACCGGGCAATTCGCAAGGTCGCTGACTGGCAACTCGCCACCGCACAGCCGTACTTCGATCGCATCTGGACCTGGAGTGTTCTGTACACCGGCTTCATGGCTGCCTCGGATGCGACCGGTGACCCGAAGTACCGCGACGCCATGCAGGCTATGAGTGAGAAGTACAACTGGCAGCTTCGGAACCGTATCCCGAACGCGGATGACCAGAGTATCGGCCAGACCTACACTGAGCTCTACCTGCAGGCGCCTGACAAGAAGAAGATCGAGCCGATGCAGGCCGATCTCGACTCCATCATCGACCTGCCGACCCTCAACACGCACGACCCGCGCATCCCCTGGTGGTGGTGCGACGCCCTCTTTATGGCTCCTCCCGCATGGGCGCGTCTCTCCGCCGCGACCGGCGACAAGAAGTACCTGGCCTACGTCGACACCCAGTGGCAGAAGACCTCTGACCTGCTCTACGACAAGCAGGAACATCTCTATGCCCGCGACGCCACCTACCTGGGTCGGACTGAACCGAACGGAAAGAAGATGTTCTGGTCGCGCGGAAACGGCTGGGTCATGGGCGGTCTCGTCCGAACGCTCGAGTACCTCCCTAAGGACGATCCGAAGCGTCCCTTCTACGTCGCACAGTTACAGGAGATGGCGGCACGCGTGATGCAGTTGCAGGGACCCGACGGCCTCTGGCATGCCGGTCTCCTCGACGCGGAGTTCTACCCGCTTCCCGAGATCTCTGGGTCGGCCCTCTTTACTTACGCGATGGCATGGGGCGTCAACCACGGCGTCCTCAGCCGCAAGATCTATAAGCCCGTCGTCGCCCGCGCCTGGGGAGCCATGTTGACGCACGTCTATGCTGACGGCCGGCTCGGCTGCATCCAGCAGACCGGTGCCGAACCCGCCTTCTACCGTCCCACGGCCAGCTATAACTATGGCGTAGGAGCCTTCCTCCTGGCCGGTTCCGAGGTCCGAACCATAGCGGGCGGCCACAAGAAAGGACGCAAAGGGCAATGAGATGGTCCATCGCTTCGATGATCCTTGGAACCAGCCTGCTGGTGGCCTCGCTCCCTCCGCACGCAGCTGGACAAGCGAAGCCGGAGACCTCTGCTGTGATCCAGACCGACCCGGGCCTGAACGCACGCCTGAATCTCCCCGTCCCTAAGGATTCCACACTGCCAACGCTCTTCCTGGTTGGCGACTCCACTGTTCGCAATGGTCACGGCGACGGCGCCAACGGTCAGTGGGGATGGGGCGAGCCACTTGTCGCTTACTTCGATCCGTCGAAGATCAACGTCGTCAACCGGGCGATCGGCGGCCGCAGCAGCCGGACCTACATCACCGAAGGCCACTGGAAGGACGTCCTCGCCATGCTGAAGCCGGGCGACGTCGTCCTCTTCCAGTTCGGTCACAACGACAGCGGCCCCCTGGACGACACGGCCCGGGCGCGCGGCACCATCCCCGGCATCGGCGACGAGACGAAGGAGATCGAGAATCCAATTCTCAAGATGCACGAAGTCGTCCACACCTACGGCTGGTACATGGAAAAGTATGTGACCGACACAGTGGCAAAGGGTGCGAGCCCCATCCTCTGCTCGCCGATCCCACGCAAGACGTGGAAGGACGGCAAGATCGTTCGCAACGAGGACAGCTACGGCGGGTGGGCTCGAGCCGTCGCCGCAAAGGAACACGTCGCCTTCATCAATCTCGACGAGATCATCGCCCGCAAGTACGACCTCCTCGGCGAGGCGAAGGTCGAGCCGCTCTTCGGCGATCCGCACACGCACACCAGCCTTGCCGGCGCTGAGATCAATGCAGAAAGTGTCGTAGAGGGCCTGAAGGCTCTCAAGCCGGATCCACTGGCGGCAGATCTCTCCGGAAAGGGAATCGCGATCAAGGCGACGGACGTCCGCTAGTCCGGATGATCGGGGCGAGGTCTGGCATACTTGAAGTCAAGACCATTCTTGACTATGACAAGCCCCTCTATACTCCTGATTCACTGCCCGGACCGCAAGGGCATCGTCGCCGCCATCGCGAACTTCCTTCTTATGCAAAACGCAAACATCCTGCACGCAGCACAGCATCAGGACAACGACCTTGGTCTCTTCTTCATGCGGGTTGAGTTCGTGCTCGAGGGCGATACCGTCAATCGCACCGCGTTCCTCGAAGCCTTTACCTCGATTGCCGAAAGCTTTGAGATGACCTGGCAGTTCGAGGAGCAGCAGCGTCTCCCGAAGGTGGCCATCTTCGTCTCGCAGTATCTTCACTGCCTGAACGACCTGCTCTATCGCTACTCCGCCGGCGAGCTGCGGTGCGAAATCCCGTTTATCATCAGCAACCATGAAGACGCACGCGGCCTGGCAGAGTTCTACAACATCCCGTTCCATAAGATCCCTGTCACGAAGGATACGAAGGTCGAGGCGGAAGCCCAGCAGGTCGCCCTGCTCGAAGAGCACTCCGTGGAGCTGGTCGTCCTCGCTCGCTACATGCAGGTGCTCTCGTCAGCCTTCTGCGCGAAGTACCCGCGCCGGATCATCAACGTGCACCACTCGTTCCTGCCTGCGTTCACCGGCGCCAAGCCGTACCACGCAGCCTTTGCGCGAGGCGTAAAGCTGATCGGTTCAAGCAGTCACTATGTGACCGAAATCCTCGACGAAGGGCCCATCATTGAGCAGGAGGTGATGCGTATCTCGCATGAAGACCAGCTTCCCGATCTCCTCCAGAAAGGCCGCGACCTCGAACGCCTCGTCCTGTCGCGCGCGGTCCGCTGGCACCTCGAGCATCGCATCCTTTCGTACGCGAACAAGACCGTCATCTTCAGCTAAAGCGTTTTCTTTTGGTCACTCCCAAAGGAGTTCTGCGCCCGGCCTGGGAAGGCCGCAAGCAATGAAAAGGGCTACGCTGATCGGCGTAGCCCTCTCTCGTATTGAATTTCTAAAGTTGCTATTCCTTTGACTCTGCCTCAGAAGCGACG
>CAZZZQ010000523.1:0-3125 GCA_964658405.1 uncultured Sphingomonas sp. | reverse complement strand
CTGAACCCCGCGACCGTGAACTACACCGGTCAGCGCTCCGGCTCCATCGGGACCTCGAACTCCTCCGTCGGCAATATGTTCGCCGTCTCCGGCCGCCGCCCGCAGGACAATCTCTTCCTCCTGAACGGCGTCGAGTACACCGGCGCCTCGCTCATCAACGTCACCCCCGGCGGGACCAGCGGCCAGCTCCTCGGCGTCGATGCGGTCCGCGAGTTCAACGTCCTGGCGGACACCTACGGGGCCAACTACGGCAAGCGCCAGGGCGCGCAGATCTCCATCGTGACCGCCTCTGGAACCAACGCACTCCACGGCTCGGCGTACGAGTTCATCCGCAACTCCGCGCTCGACGCCCGCAACTACTTCGATCAGAATGTAGCCAACGGCCGCCGCCTGCCGGCCTTTCAGAGAAACGACTTCGGCGGCTCCATCGGCGGCCCCATCCGCAAGGACAAGCTCTTCCTCTTCGCAAACTACGAGGGCTACCGGCAGAACCTCGGCCTGAGCGACGTCACACTCGTCCCCGACAACGCCTCCCGTGCGGCGGCTGTCGCCAGCGTGAAACCGCTCCTCGCACTCTGGCCGGTCCAGAACGGCCCCGAGCTTGGCGGAGGCATCGCCGTCGCTTACTCAAGCCCGTTGCAGCATATCCGCGAAGACTTCGGCACCACCCGCTTCGACTACAACCTGAGCCCCAACGACCTCTTCTTCGCCGCCTACACGATCGACGATTCCATCGCGAACACGCCGACGCAAAATCCCCTGTCGCTCATCAACGAGACCCTTCGTGAGCAGGTCCTGAGCGCGCAGGAGCAGCACGTCTTCTCGCCGCACCTGCTCAACACCGCCCGCTTCGGCTTCTCGCGCGCCTCCTTCTACTTCCTCGGCTCGACGCCGGTCGACATCCCCGGCTGGGTGCAGGGCAAGCCCATCGGCGCCATCGTCATCGCCGGAAGCACGGCATCGAACGGCTCCTCGCAGGTCACCGGCGCCGGCGGCAACGTCGGCTCGAACAACGCGACGACACGCAATCTCTTCACCTTCGACGACCACATCTTCTGGAGCCGTGGCCGCCACCAGGTCGAGGCCGGCGGATGGATTCAGCGGCTGCAGTCGAACGACAATCTCGCGCAGAACCAGTACGGCCAGGCCTCCTTCTCGACCCTCGCCAGCTTCCTGCAGGGCACGGTCGCAACCTTCACCGTCGTTCCCAATCCCACCGCGCTGGGCTGGCGGTCGTGGATGGGCGCGGGCTATGCAGAGGACACCGTCCGCCTGACGCCGCGCCTCGAAGCCCGGCTCGGCATCCGCTTCGAATCCACGAACGGCTTCAACGAGTCGCAGGGCCGCGCGGCGAACTACGCATTTACGAATGGCATCATCAACAGCACACCGTTCATCGGCAACTCGGCGCTGACGACCAATCGCGCAAAGTTCCTCCCCGAGCCCCGCGCCGGCCTCGCATGGGACCCCTTCGGCAACGGCAAGACCTCCATCCGCGGAAGCTTCGGCCTGCACCACTCGCTGCTCGATAACCTCGACTACAGGCTCGACCAGACCGCTCCCTTCAACACAACGCTCTCCCTCAGGAACGTCGCCGTCTCCAGCCTGAACATCACACCGGGCAGCACCGCTGCCGCCGGATCGCTGATCTCTCCTTCCAACGTGCAGCCCGACATCGCGACCCCCACCGTGCTCGCCTGGACCCTGAAGATCGAGCAGCAGATTTTGCCCAACACCTCGCTGACCGTCGGCTATGTCGGATCGCACGGCTATCACCAGATCCTCTCCGAAGATCAAAATGAGCCTGCCGCAGTTACATGCCCGAATCCTGCCTGCCCGGCAGCGCTCTCCGCTGGAACGGTCTTCTTCAACACGACGGTGAAGGCGAACCCTGCCGTCGCAAACACCACGTCATGGGTCTCGCAGGGCATCAGCAGCTACCACGGCCTCGAGGTCGATCTTCGCCACAACCTCTCGCACGGCCTGCAGCTCCGCGGCAACTACACGTGGTCGAAGAACCTCGACAACGGCTCCGCATGGAACACCAGCGTCAGCGCAAACACACCGGCCTTCGTCTCCTACCCTGCCAATCCACGGCTGGACTACGGCCCGTCCGCCGCCGATGTTCGCCACATCGCGGCGATCAACGGCACCTACGATCTGCCCTTCGGCCGCGGCAAGGCCTTCGCCTCGAAGATCAACACCGTGACGGATAAAGCCATCGGCGGCTGGAGCGTAAGCTCGATCGCGTCGATTCAATCCGGCTTCCCCTTCTCGCCGCAGCTTGGCTACAACCCGACCGGCAACGGCGACACGCGCAACCCGATCCGCCCCTCCGTCAACCCGAACTACACCGGCAAGCTCTACCCGAAGACGGCGACGAAATGGTTCGACTCGAACGCCTTCATCGCTCCGGCCTACGGGACGCTCGGCAACGTCCGTCGCGACACGCTCCTCGGCCCCGGCGTCGAGAACCTGGACGTCTCGCTGCTGAAGTCCACGCAGATCAACGAACGCTTCCACGCCCAGTTCCGTGCGGAGTTCTTCAACGCCCTCAACCACACCAACTTCGCCACGCCAAACACGGTCGTCTTCTCCTCCGGCCCGACGCAGGGAACCACGGCCAACCAGAACACCGCCAGCGTCTCCTCCCCCACCGCAGGCGTCATCACGGCGACCTCCACCAACTCGCGTCAAATCCAGTTCGGCCTCAAGCTGCTCTTCTAACCTCTCGAAGCATTGGCTGGCATACAGTAAGAACGATGTCGCCCAATCGTTCCACGGCAAGCCCGCAGTCCCTGGCCGCGGCATGGAGGGTCCACTGGCCGCTCTACCTGATGGAGGCGGCGGAGCTTGGACTCTTCATGCTCTCGGCCTGTCTCTGCACGGTGCTGCTCTTCCATCCCGCGTCCCCGGTCGCCGCCCACGTTACCACCCCGCTCCTGCGGCGAGCGATCATGGGCGCGGCCATGGGGCTGACTGCGATCGGCATCATCAAGTGCCCATGGGGCCAGCGGTCAGGCGCCCACTTCAACCCATCGATCACGCTGACCTTTCTTCTACTTGGCAAGATCGGCCGCTACGATGCAGCCTTCTACATCCTCTTCCACTTCCTTGGCGGCATC
>CAZZZQ010000522.1:0-3136 GCA_964658405.1 uncultured Sphingomonas sp. | reverse complement strand
AGGTAACATGGTCGATGTACGATCAGTGACGACGGTCGAGTTCGAGGGGCACAGTTGATGTGCGCTTTTTGATCGCAACCCTGTCCGATCTCCGGGTATCCTGCCGGGGTTCTCAACGTGTCGGGCCCGCAGGCCCATTTCTTTAGAAGGTGTGGGATCCGTGTCTCCTGTTGAACGTACGACCGATCGCAAGATACAAGTTGAATCACGTCGGATGGTGATGAACTCGCTCAGCTGGGTGAGGTATGCGCTTGCCGTCGTGATGTTGCTGGTGGGGAGCCCGTTGATGGTCGGCCAGGGAGCTGATGCATCGGCAAGTCTGAAGAGCCAGCAAATGGTTCGGCTCAGCGGTACGAGCTTGCTTCCCCGCGCCGCGGTGGACGAAGGGGCGATGAATTCGTCCGCGACGATCGGCCGCATGATGCTGGTACTGCGACGCACGCCCGATCAGGATGCGGCGCTGAAGCAGCTCGCTGACCGGCAGCAGACAGCAGGGTCATCGAGTTATCACAAGTGGCTTACGCCTGAAGAGTTCGGCGCCCAGTTTGGCCCTTCAGAGGCCGACCTTTCGGCGGTGACAACATGGCTCACCTCGCAGGGATTCAATGGGATTCATGTCCACGCCGGTCGTTCGCTGGTGGAGTTTTCGGGAACCGCAGGAACGGTCAACACGGCCTTTCATACGAGCATGCGCCACTATCGTTTCCGCGGTCAGGCGCATATCGCAAACGGATCTGATCTGCAGATTCCGTCCTCGCTCGCTTCTCTCGTTGCGGGCGTTGCCAGCCTTGACGACTTTTCCGAGGCACCAGCCGTTTCAATGCAGAGCCTGAAGCGCGATAACAAGACCGGTGCTGTGACGAGTACACCCGCCACGAGCCTGATGGCGCGAGCGACTGCTTCCAGTGAGAGTGCGATCTTCCAGCCGTCATACACCACGACGTCGGCCGGCAAGACAATCTATGCAGTGACGCCCTATGACTTTGCGACGATCTATAACGTTGCGCCGCTCTGGAACAGCTCGATCGATGGCACCGGCCAGACCATCGCCGTCGTCGGACAGAGTGACATCAACGCTGCGGACTTTGTGAACTTCCGCAAGCTCTTCAATCTGCCGATCGGCGACACGAGCAGCGCGACGAAGACGCAATATCTCAATCTCATCTACAACGGGCCGACCCCCGGCATCACCACCGACGAGGCCAAGGGAGACGCGGACACGCAGTGGACCGGCGCGATCGCCAAAGGCGCAACGATCGACTACGTCGTCTCGCAGAGCACAGAGGTCTCGCAGGGTAGCGATCTTTCGGCGGCCTACATCGTCAATAACAACCTGGCACCGGTGCTGGTCGACAGCTTCAGCCAGTGCGAGCAGAAAGCTGCGGAGTCAACCTACAACAACTTCATCAGCAACCTGTGGCAGCAGGCTGCGGCACAGGGCATTACGGTGGTCGTGGCCGCGGGAGATAACGGAGCTGCAGGCTGCGATGCGACCTCGTCCGCAGCTGCGTCTGGTGGTCTTGCCGTGAATGCAGTCGCGAGCACACCGTATAACGTCGCGGTGGGTGGCACCGACTTCAATCTGGCGAGCGGTGCTGCGAATTACTGGAACGCTTCGAATGACGGCACGACTGCCGCATCGGCGAAGAGATATATTCCGGAGACGACGTGGAACGACAGCTGCACGAATGCTGCGCTGGCGGGTGTCTCCCCCTACACAGGTGAGACGCCAGAGCAGGTCTGCAATAACGCGACGGCTGCAAGCGCGGGCTATCTCACGGTTCGTGGTGGGTCGGGCGGGGCAAGCGGCTGCACGGCGTTGAGCGGATCATCGTGCAGTGGAAGTTATCCGAAGCCGTCGTGGCAGATTGGCACGGGAGTGCCGACAGATAGCGTGCGTGATGTTCCTGACGTTTCGCTCTTCGCCGGCGATGGTAGCAACAGCACGCTCTATTTTCTGTGCCAGCAGTCGGCGAACCCCTCTGGGAATGCGTGCGGTCTTGGATCACCATCGACCGACTTTGTCGGGTCGGGCGGTACGTCCTTCTCGTCTGCAGCCTTCGGCGGAATGATGGCGCTGGTGAATCAGAGAGTCGGTAGCCAGCAGGGAAATGCAAACTATACGTTGTATGCGCTGGCGCGTCAGCAGGTGGCTGCGGGGACGGCGTGCAACGCAGCGGCAACGCCCGCGGGAGGATGCATCTTCAACGATGTGACGACCGGCACGAATGCGATGCCGTGCGTGACTGGTACGAAAAACTGCTCAACGGCAAATTCAAGCAATGCCTATGGCGTGTTGAGCGGATATAGCAGCGGGGTTGGGTACGACCTGACCAGTGGTCTTGGCAGCGTCAACGCGGCAAACCTGGTCAATGGCTGGAAAAACATCACGTACAGCGCTACGATTACGAACCTCGCGCTCTCCGCGGCAAGCATCGTTCATGGCCAACCGCTCACTGCACAGGTCTCCGTAACGGCAGCCGGAGGGACGCCGACGGGGCAGGTCTCGATCAATGCGGTAGCTGCCAATGGGTCGATCGGTGCCGGAACGCTCTCCGGTGGAGCTTTCACGGGAACGTATAGAACCTTCCCGGGCGGAACGTATCCTGTGTACGCCAACTATGGCGGAGATGGAAGTTTTTCAGGCAGCGAGTCCGGGCCGGTGCAACTTACGGTGACACCGGAGACAAGTACAACGACTGAGTCGCTCTTTGATCAGGACAACACTCCGATCAAGACCGCGATTCCTTACGGCAGCATCCTGACGCTTCGGACGGATGTTGCGGGCGCTTCGGGCCAGGGTACGGCGACCGGCAATGTGAACTTCACGGACGCAGGGACCGTACTGTACGGCGGCGTCTATCGTCTGAACTCTTCGGGCTATACGGAGATTCGTACGAACTCGCTTGCACCTGGCAATCATAGCTTTGTGGCTTCGTATGTTGGCGATCCGAGCTTCAGCGCGAGCACTTCGAGCCCCCTCGCCTTGACGATCGTACGGGCTAATACGACAGCCGTGATCAGCGCGAGCTCCGGTCAGGTTTCGGCCGACGGGACGATCACCTTCAATGTGACGATCACTGCGGGGCCTGCGGGCTTTGGCTATCTGCCTCCCACCGGGCCCATCGTACTGACG
>CAZZZQ010000521.1:0-3137 GCA_964658405.1 uncultured Sphingomonas sp. | reverse complement strand
CTTGCGTCCCAGCCTCCGCCAAGCGCGGTGATCAGTTGCACTGCAGAGGTCATCTGACTTGTTTGCAGCGAGACCAGTGTTTGACGATTACTGAGAAGGCTTGTCTGAGCGGTGATGACGTTCAGGTACGTGTCCACGCCTGTTTTATAACGTGTCGTTGCAAGATGTTCATACTGCGCAGACGATGTCACTGCGAGCTTCTGACGTTGCGCCTGCTCCGCCAGTTGGCGGCTTGAGACAAGGTAGTCTTCAACCTCCTTGAAGGCATTGAGAACGGTCTGTCGATAGCTTGCGACGTCCGCGTTGTACTGCGCTTCATACTGCTGGACGGTAGCCTTTCGAGCTCCGAAGTCGTAGACCGTCTCCGTTGCCGTTCCCCCTACAGACCAGAATCTAGCTCCAAAGGTCAACAGACTGCTGATTGCCGAGGTCTGCGTTCCCAGGCTCCCGCTCAGCGATATATCCGGGTAGTACGCGGCTTTGCCCACGCCTACGAGTGCGTTCGCTTCGGCCATGGTCCGTTCCGCTGCGGCAATGTCCGGCCTACGCTCCAGAATCTGTGAAGGTACGCCGGTGGGGACATAGGGGACTTTTACCTCCAATGGACTTACAGCCAACGAAAAACTGCCCGCTGCCTCTCCCAGCAAAAGAGCGATTGCATGCTCATACTGAGCGCGTGTGGTTGCAATCGCAGTTGCGTTGGCTTCGGCAGAGTGAAGTGTCGTCTCCGCCTGGGCGACGTCCTGCTGTGAGTCGATGCCAGTGTTGAACAGTACGGTCGTGATGTGAAGAGATTCACGGTAGTTCACGATGGTACTGTCATAAAGGACCTGGAGTGCATCTTGACCACGCAATTCGAAGTAATACTGAGCCAGGCTGGCTTGTTCGCTCAGGGTCTCGTTGGCGAGATTGGCTGCACTCACCTGTGCAGCGTTCGCATCCTCGCGGATGGTGTTGCGAATCTTGCCGAAGAGGTCTGGCTCCCAGGATGCCGACAGGGGAAGTTCAAAGCTGGTGCTGGAGCTGCTGGTCGAAAGCTTCGCTGTACTTTGCGATCCAGTGCCCTGCGCATTCACGCTGGGCCCTACGCTAAAGCTCGGATACAGCGACGCTCTGGCGTTCCGGACGACAGCCCGAGCAGCCATATAGTTCTGGAAATATTGTTTGATGTTCTGGTTGTTAATGTTCAGCTTCTCTTCGAGAGCGTTCAACTGGGGATCGTTGAAGGTCTCCCACCACTTTCCACGGATCATGGCATCGCTTGGGTTTGCAGACCTCCAGCCGTTTGCCTGTGACTCAACGCTGCCGACAGTGTTTTCCTTGTACGTAGCCGGAGGAGTGGCAGGAAGAGCCGGGCGCACATACTTGGGACCGACGCGGCAACCCGCCAACAGGCTACCGCACAGCAGAAACAGACCTCCAACGAGGACAGCACTTGGCCTCATCGAGAGAACATCGGGAGTCGTCTTCACAAGCATTGCAGAACGATCGGAAGATAGGTTCATAGCGCCTCCTGGGGCCGGGCGAGTGAAGGGGTTGCTGTTGCGGCTGAGTGAATAAATCGTTTGCGCAGGCGATCGAGCATCAGGTAAACGACTGGCGTCGTGTACAGCGTGAGCACCTGGCTCACCACAAGGCCGCCGAGAATCGTAAGTCCCAGTGGCCGGCGCAGCTCCGATCCGATGCCGCTCCCGAAGGCCAGCGGTACGGCGCCAAAGAAGGCTGCCGCCGTCGTCATCAGGATTGGACGGAAGCGAAGAACGCATGCCTGGAAGATGGAGTCCTCAGAGTTGAGGCCCTGCTCACGCTCGAGCTGCAATGCAAAGTCGATCATCATGATGGCGTTCTTCTTCACGATACCGATCAGCAGGATGATCCCGATGATCGAGATCACGTTCAGATCGGAGTTGAAAAGCACGAGTGTGATGACAGCACCGAGCGACGCGGATGGCAGCGTCGTCAGAATCGTGATGGGATGGATGAAGCTCTCATACAGAATCCCCAGCACGATGTAAATGGCGAAGATAGCGGTGGCGATGAGCAGAGGCTCGGACTTCAGCGAGTCCTGATACTGCTGGGCCGTGCCGGTAAATGTGCCGTGTACGCTCTTCGGAATATGCAGGGAGTCTTCGAGCGCATGGACCTGCGCGGTCGCCGCGCTCAACGACACCCCGGGAGCCAGATTGAAGGAGATGGTCGAGGATGGATAGAGTCCACTGTGATTCACTGCAAGCGGTCCGGTACGCGACTGATAAGAGCTCACAGCGCCGATCGGAACGGAACCGCTTGCAGTCTGAACATACGTGTCTCGAAGCGAGTCAGGACCTGTTCCAAATTGAGGCTGTGCCTCAAGCACTACATGGTATTGATTCAAGGTCTTGTAGATGGTGGAGACCTGCGCCTGAGAGAATGAGTAGTTCAGTACATCGTCAATATCAGACGGTGTAATGTTGAGGCGTGCAGCCGTAGCGCGGTCATACGTCAGGTAAGACTGGAGGCCCCCCGAGAGCAGATCGGAGTTCACGTCTGCGATCGAAGGTACTTTCTGCATTGCGCTCGTCAGCCTGGGAACGTACCTCTTCAGATCAGTCGTCGTATCTGCCTGCAGCGTGTACTGATACTGCGAGTTCGACTGTCTGCCGCCGACACGAAGATCCTGCGCCGCCATCAGAAAGGTCTGGGCCTCTTTGATAGCCATTAGGTTAGGACGAAGCCGATTCACAATGTCGGTGGCGCTGACCTTACGCTCTTCCAGCGGCTTAAGAGCGATGAAGATAAAGCCGCTGTTGGACGATCCCTGACCACCGGTAAAGCCGACGACATTTTTTACACCAGGATCAGACCTGATCACGGACACTGAGCGTTTCAATGCGGCGTCCATTTTGTCGAAGGATGCATCCTGCGACCCCTGCAGGCCGCCCATGATCACGCCCGTGTCCTGCTGGGGGAAGAATCCCTTGGAGATGCGGGTGAGGTACAGGACGTTCAAAGCCATCGTTACAAAGAAGAGCAGCAGCACCAGATATGCGTGGTCTTTGATGACCCAGCGAAGGCTTCGCTCATATCCTTGAACCATCGCATTGAAGCCCCTCTCCGACAAGTTGAACCATTCTTTTATCTTTTTAACAATATATATA
>CAZZZQ010000520.1:0-3162 GCA_964658405.1 uncultured Sphingomonas sp. | reverse complement strand
GCGTGCAGGGGCGCGGATCGTTCTACGACGGTGTGGGCGCGATGCGCGACGTGGTGCAGAACCACCTGATGCAGCTGCTGAGCAACATTGCGATGGAGCCGCCGCCGGGAACGGACATGGAGCTCTTCCGCGATGAGCGCGTGAAGGTGCTGCGATCGATCCAGCCGGTCGGGCCTGAGGATGTGGTCTTTGGCCAGTTCAAGGGCTATCTCGATGAGCCGGGCGTGGCGAAGGGTTCGAAGGTCGAGACATACGTCGCGCTTCGACTCTATCTGAACTCGTGGCGTTGGAAGGGTGTGCCCTTCCTGCTTCGGACGGGCAAGTCGCTTGCGACGACCTCGACGCAGATTGTGGCAAAGATGCGCCGGCCGCCGGCTATCTTCTCGAGCGTTCCACCGCCCGCCAACTACCTGCGGTTCCAGGTCAGTCCGGATGTAAATATTGCGCTTGGGGCTCTCGAGAAGAACCAGGGCGAGGGCTGGGCAGGGCATCCGGTTGAGCTGCTGGCTGCGACTCCCAAGGGCGCTGAGGATATGCTGCCGTACGAGGAGCTGCTGGAAGATGCGATGGAAGGGAATCAGCGGCGTTTTGCACGGCAGGATTATGTCGAGCAGTCGTGGAGGATCCTCGATCCCGTACTCCAGCACGATGGAAATGTAGCCGTCTACGATCCGGGGACCTGGGGACCTGTCGAAGCGAACGTGCTTACCAAGGACCATGAGCCATGGTTCAACCAGGTCTAAGACGGGTCTGACGAGGTTACAAAATCGGTTAGCTTTCAATGTAGTTCGATGACAGAGTGATGAAGCCAGGGAGAGCGTAGCAGCAGGCGCTCTCCCTGTTTTCGTGCATGAGTGGCATCACTGCGGGCTGGTCTATCGATGGTTCTTGACAGCTCTCCGCGACCACGTATAGGGTTTCGCACTGGATTTCATCCCACAGGTAAATCATTTCCAAACTTTCCTGCGGTTGAACCTGGAGGCTGCACAATGTACGAGCAAGAACGCCGGGAGTTCAGGGTAGCTGGAGTGATGCAGGGCAGAGCTGGAGCCCGGATGCGTAGGTTCCTTGCAGTGATCATTGCCATCGCCGCTCTGTTCACGCTTCTGCCTGCTACGGGCGAAGCGCAGAGCTCAGGTACGGCAAGTGTTCAGGGGTCGGTCAATGATCCAACCGGTGCGGCTGTCGCGAATGCGAAGGTGACCCTCACGAATAGTGAGCGTGGGACCTCGCGAGCCACGGTATCTGACGGTGCGGGTCTGTACAGCCTGCCGAATCTCCCTGTTGGTGCCTATGCGCTTACGGTTGAAGCACCGGGGTTCCAGGGCTACACGCAGAAGGGCGTGCTCGAGGTTGGCAATAACATCCAGATCAACGCAGTGCTGACCGTTGGTAGCTCGTCCGAGCATGTTGAGGTGCAGGCGAGCGGGACCGCGCTCGAGACAGAGACGAGTAGCTTCAAGCAGGTGATTGATCAGAAGCGTATCACCGAGCTTCCGTTGAACGGTCGGCAGGCGACCCAGCTGATCCTTGTATCGGGTGGTGCTGTCAATGCACCTACAAATGACATCAGCGGCAGTAAGACGTACGCAAATATTCCGGTGATTGCAGTTGCAGGCAGCCAGGGAATCTATAACAACTATGTTCTCGATGGTGGCAGCCATACTGACACCTTTACGAACATCAATCTGCCGTATCCCTTTCCCGATGCGCTGCGTGAGTTCTCCGTAGAGTCAAACTCACTTCCAGCGCGGAATGGTCTGCATCCCGGGGCACTGGTCAACGTTGTCACTAACTCCGGAACCAACCAGTGGCACGGAACGGTCTTTGAATTTCTGCGCAATAACATCATTAATTCCAATAACTTCTTTTCGACGTCGAAGGATACGCTGAAGCGGAGCCAGTTTGGCGGAACGCTTGGCGGCAAGATTTTGACGGACAAGATGTTCTTCTTCGGCGGCTACCAGGGGACGCGGAATAAGCAGACCAGCAGCGCTACGAGCTACTGTATTCCGACGGCGGCGGAGCTGGTCGGCAACTTCAGCCAGATGGGTGGGAACTGTGCGGTCAATGCAACGGCGATCATCGATCCGGTGACTGGTGCAAATATCTCTGCAACACGCATGCTGCCAGCGAGCAGCATCAGCCCGATCGCACTGAACATTGCAAAGATGTTGCCGAGTTCGCAGGCCGACCAGTATGGGCGCGTCAATATCGCGCTGCCGGCCAATAACACGGAGGACCAGTACATCGGTCGCATCGACTACACCTTCAGCCAGAGGCACACCCTTTTCGGTCGCTACTTCCTGACGAATTACAACGCTCCAGCCTATTTTTCACCGGCGAATCTCCTGCTCACGACGACGGCGGGGAATGATGAGCGCGTGCAGAGCTTCACGCTCGGCGATACCTTCATCATCACGCCGAAGCTCGTGAATACCTTTCATGGAACGTATGCCAGGCGACGCGATAACCGTGGACCTACGGCGGGCGGGATCAACGCGAATACCGTCGGGATCAACATGTATACCTACGTTCCGAACGACTTCCGGCTGACGATTACAAATGGATTCTCGGTTGGCTGCGGAACGTGCTCGCCGGGCTTCTTCAATACCAATACGGAAGACTTCGCGGATGATATTGACTACGTTCACGGTAAACACCAGATCGCGTTCGGCGGCGAAATTCTGCGGACCGGTGATAACACGCGAGCGGGCTATCTGCAGAATGGAAGCTTCAACTTCGGCGGTGCAAGCAGCGGCGCAGTGGTCGCAGGGGTGCAGAAGACCGGCGAGCCGATGATCGACTTCATCTCGGGTCGGATGAGTAACATCGGAACCGCAACAGCCTTTAGCCAGAGTAAGGCTCAGGAGACGGCGTATCGGCAGACTGCCTTCGGAATCTATGCGCAGGATACGTATCACTTCAATCCCAGGATGACGATGAATATTGGCGTGCGATGGGAGCCTGAGTTTATCCCTGTCGATAACTTCCATCGCGGAAGTACCTTCAACCAGGCTGCATTTATAGCTGGGCAGCACAGCAGCGTCTACACCAATGCGCCGGCGGGTTCGTTCTACTACGGTGATGCTGGGGTGCCTAAGTCGTTCTCGGATAATCGCCTGGCGAATATCTCACCGCGGGGGTCGTTTACGATCGATC
>CAZZZQ010000519.1:0-3163 GCA_964658405.1 uncultured Sphingomonas sp. | reverse complement strand
GGAGGCGGTCTTCCTTTCGCTAGCCGGAGGGATTGTGGGAACGCTCCTCGGCCTGGCGATTCCGATCTCGATCCGGCTGCTGACGCCGTTTACGATTCCGATCTCGTACTGGTCCGCCGTGATCGCGCTCTCAACCTCGGTTGCGGTTGGGGTCGTCTTCGGGACGCTTCCGGCAAACCGTGCGGCCCGGCTGGACCCGGTTGAGACGCTGAAGTACGAGTAGCATCGAAGATGGTCACAGTGGCGTCTCCGCCGTGATCGGCCGCGCTGAAGCGAGAGCATCTCAAACACGCTTTCTATCCGTGGTGCAAGCTCACTGCGGAGTTCACCTCTCGTGGGAAGAACCTGTCCCTTAGAAGGAGCGCAGGCACTTCAATGAGTTTGGTCGTCAGCACTCCTAACGTGATTCCTGCCAACAGTGGGACCGTTGCAAGAAAGATGGTCCCAAACTGAGCCGGTAAACGGTGTGCTACATATTCACTCGGAGCGACCACCGAGACATGCCAAAGATAGATCCCGTAGGAATACAAGCCTATCCAGGCGACCAGTCGGTAGAGCGGCGACCTCTTCTTCCCTTGACGATGTTTGTAGAGCAGGAGGAGCAGCGCAACCCCCATTGCGTCCGCACAGGCAAATGCAACATCGTTGCCCCACCAGGCTGCGGGTTGCAGCCGAAAGTAAGCCAGCGTGAAGCAAATGACTCCGACCCATAGAAACGTCCATCGCTGAATCTTGCGAAACATGTCTGGAGCAGAGTGATAGAGAATTGCGAGCATTAGTCCGTACAGGATGCCGTCGATTCGCGTGTCTGTTCTCGTGAAAACATTGACACCTTGCGATGACAAGATCGTGCGCCAGACAAGTACGGAGAGCGCCATCAAACCTATGAAGAAAAAGAGGTTACGCGTGCTCACCCGTTTGTAGGCTGAAAATGCAAGGATAGCCAGTAAGAGCAGATAGGCGTGTTCCTCGACGGCGAGCGTCCACGTGTGAGCTACTCCGCCGACATAGTTCTGGATATTGAAGAAGTTTCCCCACAAGGCACTCCACGTTTTGTGGCCTGTAAGAAGGATTGCAAAAAGGAAGAAGTAATACTGTGGCCAAATCTTGAACGCGCGGCGGATCAAAAAACGTTTGCTATTGATCTTTGATTTTGCCTGCCATTCCTTGATCAAAAGGCCGCCCACCAGGAAGCCGCTCAAGACAAAAAAGACATCGACGCCGGCCCAACCGAAGTTCCGAAAACCTAGCCAGGTAAAGGGACTTAGGAAGATGGTCTTTGGCATGTGAAAGTCCATGACCATTAAGATTGCGATACCGCGAACGAAATCCAACTCAATTTCTCTTCGTAGAGGCTTCTGTTGAGCACGAAAAAGCAAGATGCGATCTGCCCCCATGTCTGTCCGATTGGAAAGGATTTGTGCTCGTCTTAATGGCTGCACAGGCTATTTGCTTTTAGTGTAGTTGCACTTTCATCATTAGAGAAGAATTGCGCAGGTTCTTCACCGACAATCAGGTGACGCAAAAAAGCGCCCGCCCCCGATGCTTCTCAGGGGCAGGCGCTTCTTGTTTGTTGCTGCGGAGTTACGCTGCGGCCTCTGCGTCGGGGGCGTCGCCCTTGACGGTGACCTTGAGGTGCGTGGTGACCTCGCGGTGCAGCTTGACCGGGACATGGAACTCGCCCAGCGTCTTCAGAGGCTCTTCGAGCGAGATCTTGCGACGATCGATCGTGTAGCCCTGCAGCTCGAGTGCGTGAGCGATGTCGCCCGAGGTGACGGAGCCGAAGAGGTGATCGTTCTCGCCAACCTTGCGCTCGAATACAAGCTCAACAGCATCCAGACGGGTCGAAAGCTCCTGGGCCTCGCCCTTCTCCTTCGCCGACTTGCGGATCGCCGAGCCCTTCATCTGCTCGATGACTGCGCGGTTTGCCTGGGTCGCTTCGATCGCGAGCTTGCCGGGCAGCAGGTAGTTGCGCCCGTAGCCGTCTGCGACCTTGACTACATCGCCCCGGTGACCGAGCTTGTTTACGTCTTCTTTCAGAATAACTTCCATTGCAATCTCTCCGATATTCTCAGCTTCAGTGTGAGGCGCAGTTAGAAACGCGCGGCAAAGGCCAGCAGGGCGATGTTTCGCGACTGCTTGATGGCGAGCGAGAGGCGACGCTGGTGACGGGTGCAGACACCGGTCAGGCGACGCGGAACGATCTTGCCACGCTCAGCGACAAAGCCCTGAAGGAGACGAACGTCGCGGTACGAGATCGCGTCGATCTTCTCGGTGCAGAACTTGCAGACCTTCTTGCGGCGGAAGAACTTGCGACCGCCGGGTCCGCCGCCAGGTCCACCAGCAGGACGGGGTCCGCGGGGTGGGCCGCCAGGGCCGGAGTGGGGGCCCGAAGATGCCGGGCGGGGCGTGTGCTGCTGCGGTGCTGCTTGCTGCTCAGGAGCGGGAGTGCTGTTCGTTTCGTCAGCCATCGTGTTTCCCTTTCAGGTACGTTGTGCCCTTCGTGCCGCTCCAGACTCGCTGTGGAGTCTCTGAACATCCGCGCGTTGCGGCGGGATGGAAGCGGGGTCAGGCGGTTGTACTGCACTGCGAAGGCTGATGCCAGTCTTCGCGAATCTTCAGGCCCTTGGCTAGACAGCCGCCGGAACGACTTCGGCGGGAGCTGCTTCAGCCGGCGCAGCCTCTGTCGCAGGAGCAGCCTCAGCCGCAGGGGCCGGGGTCGTCGGTGCGGGAGCCTGCGGGACGGGCTGGGCGATCGGCAGCGAGCTGCGCTTTACCTTGCTGTCGCGGAGAGCCTTGACCTTGGCGAGACGCTTCTCTTCTTCGTCCATGCGGACCGTGATGAACTTGATGACCTGCTCCGAAACACGGAGACGGCGCTCGATCTCGGTGATCAGCTTGCCCTCGGCAGCGATTGTCAGCAGCACGTAGAAGCCGTCGTTGAACTTGCGAACCGTGTAAGCGAGCCGGCGACGGCCCATCTTCTCGAGGCTCTTGATCTCGCCGCCACCGTCGGTGACGTTCTTCTGGAAGCCGTCGATCAGCTTGTCGAGATCTGCTTCTTCAACGTCCGGACGGACGATGAACATAATTTCGTAGGAACGTGTATTCATGCGGTTCACTTCTTTCTGCGAAGTTCTGCTTCGCACCGTACCGGCGTCTG
>CAZZZQ010000518.1:0-3166 GCA_964658405.1 uncultured Sphingomonas sp. | reverse complement strand
GGGTGCCCGTCTTCCACCATCACGAACATCAAGAATCAGAGGTTTTTCCTATGTCGATTCCCGCAACGCAGATGCGCCCGGGCATGATTATCAAGTACAACAATGACCTCCACCTTGTCTTCTCGGTGGAGCACAGGACCCCCGGCAACCTGCGTGCCTTCATCCAGGCCAAGCTGCGCAACGTCCGCACCGGCGCCATGTTCATCGAGCGCTTCCGCTCGCCGGACCCGATCGACCGCGTCTACGTCGACGAGATCAAGATGGAGTTCCTCTATAACGACGGCGACGACTACTACTTCATGGATGAGAAGTTTGAGCAGACCATGCTCCGGTACGAGGTCCTCGGCGATGCCGTGCAGTACCTTATCCCGAACCTCTCCATCAGTGTCAGCTTCCACGACGGCAAGGCAGTCGGCATCGAGCTCCCCACCGTCGTCGAGATGACCGTCATGGAGACCGAGCCCGGCATCAAGTCCGCCACCGCCTCCTCCGTCACCAAGCCCGCCAAGACCGAGACCGGCCTCGTCGTACAGGTCCCGCCCTTCATTAACGAAGGCGAGAAGATCCGCGTCGACACCACAGAAGGCGCGTACATGTCCCGCGCATAAATCTCCTGCGCAGACGCATAAAGGGCAGAGTCATCGACTCTGCCCTTTCCCTTTGTAATCGCCAAAGCGAAGTTAGAAGCGGATGTAGACGCCTGCACTCGGCTGCGTCGTTACAACCCAGCTGCGCGAGGAGGCACCGACGATGTTGAAGTTGGGTGCACGATAGATCAGGCTGCGACCCTGCATGCGAAAACCGAAGTGAGGATTGCGCGTCGGAATATCGAGACCAGCCTCAAGCAGGCCGGATCCACGCCACTGGTTGCTTCCCTGGTCAGGCATGAAGTCAAGCGCTCCGCCGCCGACTCCAATGAAAGGCTGCAGCTTGCGGAAGTGCGGGTGGAACAGGTATGCCGCGGTCGCTTCGTGGACCGAGTTGCCCTCGTTCAGCGTCGCCGTGCTGCCGGTATTGCCGACCGCATAGGTGTAGCGCTGCGAGTAGCGCGTGAAGCCATAGTTGAACTCAACACCAGCCCACGCCACCGGGTGGTCGCGAAGCGTGAAGACAAGGCCCGGCGAATCCGTGGTGCGCTGATACACAGGGGAGTTGCTGGTCAACGTCGTGGTGAATTGGCCTGTTGCGGCGATACCGACATCGGCATTGTGCAGCTTGTAGATTTGCGCGTTTGCAACCGCGGCCGTTGTGGCAGCTAGGAACAGATTTAAGACACACTTCTTCAACGTCAACATGGGCTACTTCTCCTTAGTATGGGGGGAACAACGTTCGAAAGGGCTACGCCGTTAACACGGCCAGTTTCTCCCGATGCGCCTCGCGGTTCATGTCTCAGCACTCGTATACGCCGTGCTTTAGTACGGTACTTAGGTACCTCTACGTTCGTGTTACATGCAGAATAAAGATGCACGTATCGTCGCAGCGGGTTGTTTATGCGCGGTTAGCGTCCACCTTGCGCCGGGTTTAGCGCTCTGCGACACTTGAGACTCATATGGTTCTCCACTTCCTCATTAAAGGGCGTGTTCAGGGCGTGGGCTTTCGATGGTTTGTCCATCGCGAGGCGGCCGAACTGGGCCTGCGGGGATGGGTCCGCAATACCACCGATGGTCACGTCGAGGTCGTCGCCCTCGGCGAGCCCCGGACCCTCGAGGAACTGAAGCTTGCGCTGCACAAAGGATCCCGCGGAAGCCGTGTCGATCGTGTGCTCGAACATGAACTTGAAGAGAGCGAAGGCGCCAACCTGGGCCCGTTCGAGATTGAAGGAGCCTGGTAGATGTCTCAAATCAACTGTGAACCACTGAAGAGCCTTGTCCGCACCGTCCCCGACTTCCCCAAGGAGGGCATCCTCTTCTACGACATCACCACGCTGCTGAAGGATAAGGCCGGCTTCGCCCAGCTCATCGACGCCTTCGCCGCCTACTACATCGGCAAGGATATCGACCTCGTCCTCGGCATCGAGGCCCGCGGCTTCATCTTCGGACCCGCCCTCGCCTACCGCCTGAACGCCGGCTTCGTCCCCGTCCGCAAGCCCAAGAAGCTCCCCGCCAAGACCGCCCGCGTCAGCTACGACCTCGAGTACGGCACCGACGCCCTCGAGATTCACCTCGACGCCATCGAGCCCGGCCAGCGCGTGCTGATCGTCGACGACCTGCTCGCAACCGGCGGCACCATGCAGGCCACCGTGCAGCTCGTCCGCCAGCTCGGCGGAGAGATCGTCGGCCTCGGCTTCGCAATTGAGCTCGACTTCCTCAAGGGCCGCGCCAAGTTCCAGGAGTACGACGTCCTCAGCCTCCTGCACTACGACGAGTAGGTTAGCTTCCGTCGATCAAAGTAAGGAACATCGCGCAACCGAATATCTATCCGGACCCCTCCTCCTAGATCCTTCATCCTGCAGATACTTATCAATAAGAAGCAGGATGAAGGACATGCTCCACAGCGGTCAGGCTCCTTGGTGGCCTTGATTCTTGATCTATACTGGCGATCGAAGTTGACTTCCTGCCATTCAGCACCACGTATCAGGAAGTTCTGTCAGCGTTCCCCACCATTTCAAGGAGACCCCTGCTTTATGAAGCCTGTGGTGCGTTTTGCCTTCATTACTGCCTTACTCATGCTGGCGCCCTTCAGACTTCGCGCTGATGACGATGCCACCATCAAGGATCGACTGCACAAGGCCAACATAGAGAGTGCTCTTGACGCGCCGGACGTCAAACCCTGGCACCTGCTCGCCAGCTTCCAGCTCTTCGACGCCAGGGGACAGCCAACGGAAACGGGAACGATCGAAGAATGGTGGGCGGGACCGCAGCTCTACAAGATCGCTTATTCAAGTCCCGGCTACACCAATAGCGAGATTGAAAATAAACAGGGTCACTTCAAGCTTCAGGCTGACAGCTATACCCCCGAATACCTCGAGATCCTTCGATCCCAGATGGTGCATCCCATGCCTTCTGTAGAAGAGATCGACGAGGCAAAGCTGGACCTCAGAAAAGAAGACTTTGGCAAAGTCACTCTGGATTGCATCATGCTCACGCAACCGATCGTGAATGTGCCCTATCCTCCATTCGGATTATTTCCTACGTACTGTCTTGATCATGGGAAGACCTCATAGATC
>CAZZZQ010000517.1:0-3201 GCA_964658405.1 uncultured Sphingomonas sp. | reverse complement strand
CCGTGTACGCATACCCCGTCCGCTCGCCTGAGACGACGCGAATTCCACAGCCGACGCTGATCCCCTGGCTGGCAGATTTTACGAGAGACTCATCGATTCCGAGCGAGGTCGAGGTAACTGACTCAAAATAAAGGTCGGCATACTCCCCTCCGGCAGACAGTGCCTCACCCAGGCACCGCTCCATCAGGCGTTCAGAGAGACCAAGCTTCTCAATAAAGTATTTCTTATGATCGGTCGCCGCAAAGGTCATTCTTTCAATTCTAGGCCCCGCGAGACCCAACCGCAAACCCGGCTAACCTCTTCCGTGTAGAGTAGGGTGCCTCTTCCGGCCGAAAAGAGTCAGCGGCCGTGCGAAGGATCAGCCGAAGCGGCGACATCGAGGTCGACCAGGAGCTTGTTCGACTCCCCTGCATAACAGTTGTCGTCCTTTGCATAGCTTCTGGCGCAAGCTGCCGTAATCTCCGGCCGTCGTGGCGATTGGGCATACTGCCAGGCGATCGCGCCGGCCGTCCCGCTGGCAGAGAGAGCAGGCGGCTTCAGCGTACAGCCCGGAGCCGGAGGGCAGGCATCCTGGTAGACCCACATCGCCACCTCGTGCAGATGTTGCGCCTTGATGTGCGCGCGAATGTCGCTGGTCGTCGTAATGGTCCGTCCGGGACCGTCGGGCACGGGTTGCCCGCTCGTATAAACACCCGGCAGATAGCCCGAGGCCGCAACCGTCTCCGTCCAGGCGAGCAGGTAGCCCATCTGCTCAGGCAGCAGTCGCCCGCCCTCCTCCTGATCCATAAAGAGAATGGTATGGGCGGGGAAGTGCTCGCGCGTAGCTGCGGCAACGGCGGCACGGGCGTCCTTCTGGCCAAGCGCAGCAGGCGTTTCACGGTAGGCCTTGATGGCGGCGTCGAGCCTGCCGTCGGCCAGCACAAGGAAGCCGAATCCCTGCTGGACGAGGATCTCCCGCTTCCCGACCCAGCCGTTCTGCTTCAACCCCGGCGGGTTGGTCAGCCAGTAGCCGGTAAAGGAGAACTGCTTCCGCAGCGCAGGCAGGGCGCGGTCGCCGGGATACTCATTGCGGTCGAAGCCTACAAAGCTCTGCGCGCCCGCGAAGGCCGCGAGACCGAACCATGCAAGGGTAATGATGAAAACTCTGCGCATCATAGAAATCAGAAGGTGCTCCTGACTGAGCTTATACAGGCCTGTGCTACCTTGCTTGAAAAGACATTTGATCTCACCCTTCGCAGCGGCCACGTTGTGTCCTTGATCTTCTCCATCCATTGATCGTTGGGAGTTTGCTTGAATACGGATCCTCGCTACCCTATAGGCGTCTTTGAGCGGCCAGAGGCGGTCTCGCCTGCCGAACTGAAGAACGCGATTGCAACCCTGGCCGAAACGCCGGGCCTCTTGCGCAATGCCGTCGACGGCCTCAGCCCGACACGGCTCTCCACCCCCTACCGCACAGGCGGATGGACGGTCCGCCAGGTCGTCCACCACATCGCCGACAGCCACATGAACGCCTTCATCCGCACGCGTCTTGCGTTGACCGAAGACTGGCCGATGATCAAACCCTACGACGAGAACGCCTGGTCAAAGCTCCACGACGCCATGGCGCCCGTCGAGTGGTCGCTTGAGCTTGTGGAGAGCCTGCACGCCCGCTGGGTCATGATGCTCTTCTCGCTCAAGGATGAGGACTGGAGCCGCGGCTATGTCCATGAGAAGAATGGGCGCACCCCGCTGGACGTGGTGACGCTGCTCTACGCCTGGCACTCGCGGCATCACATCGCCCACATCACGCACCTCCGCGCCAAAGAAGGCTGGTAGCCATCGCTTGACGCCCCCTGCTCCGAGCCCGCCTGCACCAACGCAGACGGTTGAGCAGGTGGCGCTCGCGATGGAGAGCTTCCTGGCCGGATGCCCGAATGCCCTCGTCCTCGAAGACGGCCAGCCCATCTTCGCCATGCGCGAGGCAAAATATTCGCTCAGCACGGAGCATGGCCGCTGCACGCTTCACCTCTGGAGCGAGGAGCGGAACATGGTCCGCCGCGTGGCTTCAACGACCCTGCGCAACGGCGTCCTGCGGCTCAGCACCCTCCGCTTCGGCCAGACGAAGCCCCAGACGCTCGAGCTTGCCCCCGACGGCGATCGCCGAACGCCCGCTAGCCGCGAAGCCACCCGCACACGCTATCTCCGAGTCCTCGAACGCGTCCTCCTCCGCAGCTTCCCGGACTGGCGGCCCGAGGCCTTCCGTACCGCCATGGATCTTGAAAAGAGCTTTGGCCCGGCCTACGCCCGCGGAACGCTGGTGAAGGGAACCCAGACCTGGGCCGTGATCGGCGTGAACGAAGAGGAGAATCCGGCGACCATCGACGGCATCCTCACGCTCGGTATCCTCTGGCTGCACCACTGTCGCGAACACGCCGCCGGACGCCGCATCGTCTGCGGCCTGAAGGTGATCGCCCCCCGCGGCCTCGCGACCCTGACCCTCTCGCGCCTCGCCTGGTTGAACGAGGGCGCCGCGCAATGGGAGCTCTGGGAGCTCAACGAGCGCACGGAAGAGATAGAACAGCGCGACGCCGCCGACCACGGCAATCTCGCAACCCGACTCCACCACGCACCGAACGAAGCTGCCGCCCAGGACCGCTTCTCGGAGGCCGCCGCCAGGGTCATGACACTCATTCCAGAAACGATGCGCGGTCTTGTGGAGAAGAAAATTCGCAGTGGAACAGAGCTGGCCTTCCTGCTCCACGGCCTGGAGTTTGCCCGGGCGCGTCTCGCGGCGGGCGCGCAGGGCTTCCACCGCGAGATCGAGATCAGCTTCGGCGCGGGGGCGAACGAGACCGTCCTGACAGATGAGAACACGGCCGAGCTCCGTGAGCTGACCGCAAGGCTATTCGCCCGGCGAACAGCAGACGGCGACAAGCGCGACCCGCTCTACCGGATGCAGCCCGAGCGCTGGCTCGAAAGCTCGCTGCGCCGCAACCTTGAGCCGCTGGACCCGCACCTGGACCCGAAACACGTCTACACGCAGGTCCCGGCGTTCGCGGCAGCGGATCGCGGCATGCTCGATCTGCTCGGCGTCACGAGTGGCGGCAGGCTTGCGGTGATCGAGTTGAAGGCCAACGAAGATCTGCACTTAGCCCTGCAGGGGCTGGACTACTGGGTCCGCGTCCGCTGGCATCATGCCGAGAATCCTGACTATAGAACCGG
>CAZZZQ010000516.1:0-3203 GCA_964658405.1 uncultured Sphingomonas sp. | reverse complement strand
TCGACGGGGTGACTTCGGTCGATACAACTGGAATCAAGAGAGCAGCCCGCGCTGCGAGGCTCCAGCACACCTATTTGCACCTTCGGCAGGCTGGCCCATGGGTTGCCTGCCACTCTTTTCGTCGTGCATCTTTCCAGTATCTGCGGCGTCTAATAGCGGTAACTTGATAAAGGTACACTCATGTCAAATGATTTTCTGAGCATCATCCATCCCAGCGGTTCGACCTCGCGTAGCGAGCAGGACGCGCGCACCACGGTCAAAAAGCGGACCTTACCCGTGCTCCCTCTGCGGGATACCGTTCTGTTTCCCCATGCCGTTCTGCCGCTGACCGTGGGGCGAGAAGGCTCGATTCAGCTGATCCAGTCGCTCGGTGAGGAGAAGACCGTCGTCGTCGCCCAGCGCGACGCGCGCCTAGACGCGCCGCAGCCGGCGGACCTGCACACCTACGGAACGGTCGCCACGGTCCATAAGGTCGTGAAGATGCCGAACCAGAGCCTCTTCGTCTTTACCGAGGGGGTAGAGCGGGTCAAGCTGGACGATTTTGAGCAGATTGAGCCCTTCATGACCGCTTCGGTCGAGTCGGTGCCTGAGCTGAGCGCGACGACAGGGCCCGAGCTCGAGGCACTGCAGCGCAATATCGTTTCGGACTTCCAGCAGATTGTTGCCGCCTCGCCGACTTTGTCTGACGAGCTGCAATCGATCGCCGCCCAGATTGAAGATGGCGCGCGTCTGGCCGATTTTGTCTCCTCGTCGCTGCCCTTTCTCTCGACTGCAGATAAGCAGGAATTGCTCGAGACTGCGGATGTGCAGAAACGCCTGGAGCGGGTGAACAAGCACCTGACCAAAGAGGTCGAGGTGCAGTCGCTGCGGAACAAGATCCAGTCTGAGGTGCAGGACCAGGTGCAGCAGTCGCAGCGCGACTACTACCTGCGCGAGCAGATGAAGGCGATCCAGAAGGAGCTGGGCGAGGGTGACGACGGCCAGCGCGATATTGAGGAGCTACGCGAAAAGATTGAAGCTGCCGGCATGCCGGAGGAGACCAAGAAGGAAGCGCTGAAGGAGTTGAACCGGCTGGGGCGCATGTCGCCGATGGCGGCCGACTACTCGCTGACGCGCAACTACATCGAGTGGCTCGCGGTGCTGCCATGGGCCAAGAGCACCGGCGGCACGATCGATATCGCCGCTGCCAAGGACGTACTCGACGAAGACCACTACGAGCTGCGTAAGGTGAAGGAGCGCATTCTCGACTACCTTTCGGTGCGCCGCTTGAAGCCGGACATGAAGGGTCCCATTCTGTGCTTTGTCGGCCCCCCGGGCGTAGGCAAAACCTCATTGGGCCGCTCGATCGCCCGTTCGCTGGGGCGCAAGTTTCAAAGGCTGTCACTGGGCGGCATGCATGACGAAGCGGAGATCCGCGGGCATCGCCGGACCTATATCGGCGCGCTGCCGGGGCAGATCATCCAGAACCTGCGCCGTGCCGGCACGAACGATCCGGTGCTGCTGCTCGACGAGATCGACAAGCTGGGCCGGGACTTTCGCGGGGACCCTTCCGCAGCGCTGCTGGAGACGCTGGACCCGGAGCAGAACGCGACATTCCGGGACAACTACCTCGACCAGCCTTTCGACCTGTCGAAGGTCCTGTTCATCTGCACCGCCAACCAGCTCGATACTATCCCGGAGCCTCTGCGGGACCGCATGGAGATTATCGAGTTGTCCGGATACTCGGAGGAGGAGAAGCGCAATATCGCCTCGCGCTACATCGTCCCCCGGCAGATCAAGGAGAACGGGCTAACCGCGGAGCAGATCGAGATTCCGGAGGATACCGTCGGCTTCATCGTGCGGCATTACACCCGCGAAGCAGGCGTGCGTCGTCTGGAGCAGCTGATCGGCACGGTTTGCCGCAAGCAGGCGCGGCGCATCGCCGAAGGCAAGACCGACAAGCTGCTCGTAACGCGGGAGACAGTGCAGGAGTTCCTCGGCGGCATCAAGGTGCGGGTCGACACCGAGATTGCCGAGCGCACCGCGCGTCCGGGCGTGGCAGTGGGCCTGGCCTGGACCCCGGCCGGCGGCGATGTGCTGTTCATCGAGGCCAACCGGATGAAGGGCAAGGGCGGCTTTACGATGACGGGGCAGATCGGTCAGGTCATGCAGGAGTCGATGCAGGCCGCGCTGACCTGGGTGCGCTCCAACGCTGTTTCCCTCGGGCTGAGCGAGGACTTCACCAAGGAGATCGACCTGCATATCCATGTGCCGGCCGGTGCCATCCCGAAGGATGGTCCCTCGGCGGGCGTGACGATGGCGACAGCTTTGGTGTCGCTGCTGCTGGACCGACCCGTGCATCCGCTGATCGCGATGACCGGCGAGATCACGCTCTCCGGCAATGTGCTGCCGGTTGGCGGAATCAAAGAGAAGTTTCTCGCCGCGAAGCGCGCCGGGGTGCAGCATGTCATCCTTCCGGCCGACGTTCGGCAGAATGTCGAGGAGGATCTGTTGCCGGCACAGACCGAGGGTGTGACGATCCACTACGCTAAGCGCATTGAAGATGTGCTTGCCATCGCGCTGCCGAAGAATGCTGTCGAGGAGCATGTCGATGCGGTGATTCGCGAGGAAGTGCTGGAACACGTGTAGCTCCACCCCAGTTCGCTTCACGGTAGATGCAACAGAAGAGCGCGGCCCCGGCCGGGCTCTTCTGTTGTCTGAAGCTCACACAAGACTGGAACAGAAGACGGATGTTGCTCAGGCGTGCCGCTAACGGTTCTGTTTCATAACCTTCTCGAAGGCCATTCTCAGCGAACCTTGGCAGCAGGACGCGGCTTCTCGAGCCCTCAGCTCACGCGGAACTGTTGCAGGCAGGTGTAAGCGTGCCCTACTCTGCAGCAAGAGGTTCTATGGCCACGATCGACGCTGCACCCGATGCGCAGCGCTCCCTTATCTTGCGACACATGCCGTCGCTAGACTCCATCCGCGGTGTCGCGGTGCTGATGGTCATTCTTTTTCACGGCTTTAGCGGCTTTGACTATGACCGGGCGCTGGGCGGCTTTTGGGGCGAGCTGGTACACACAGTCGTGGGCTGCGGGCGCTTCGGCGTCAGCGTTTTCTTTGTGCTCTCCGGCTTCCTTATCACCGGGCTGCTGTTCAAGGCGCGCGAGCGCAGCGACTTTTACCGGAACTTCTACATACGGCGCGTGCTGCGAATCCTTCCG
>CAZZZQ010000515.1:0-3207 GCA_964658405.1 uncultured Sphingomonas sp. | reverse complement strand
AAGATCAGGGTGCATATACTTCCTCGCCAGTCTCGTACGATCGCGCCAAGTCTATGAAAGAACGAAGTCTAGCACCTGGGGGCTGTCCTTTGGAGTGCCCGAAGGTGCCCGGCTGCAGTGCACTGCGGTGTTCTCTACTATGGTACGTCCTTGCAGATAGGCGGAGTAGGGCCATCGCCGATTGAGAACGGCCCTTTGATGGACGATAATAGGATTGCGATCGGAAGCCCGTCGGGCTTCGTGTCTCCGCTCCACTTGTCCCGCTTGCCCATCATGGCTTCTCCCTGCCTACATCCCCACACAGGACTGGACACCTACTATGCGACTTTGGAACGACTATGAAGGTACGACGATTGCGGAGAACTATCCGATCGAGAAGTTGATTCGACCGGAGGGCCGCAGCGCTTTTTTTTCGACCTCAAATGGAACCGGCACCCCCGCCGTCATCAGGCTTATCGAATCAATCAATGACGAATCCGAGATCCTCAGCCGCTGGAAGACCGTGGCCGATCTCGACGAGACCCACCTCGTTAAGCTGAAGAAGTTCGGCCAGACCGTCTTTGAAGGCACGCCGCTGATCTATGTGCTGATGGAGACGACCGACGCCGACCTGGCCGGTATTCTCCGGGAACGGAGCCTGACCGTCGACGAGACCCGCGAGATTGCGACCAGCCTGGTCGATGCACTGCAGGCGCTGCATGGCTCGAACATCGTCCACGAGCATGTCGAGCCGTCAAACGTCCTCGCCACCGGAGAGCTGGTCAAGCTGCGCAGCGACTGCGTTCGCGAGGCTCCTGAGGGCGAAGAGGGCGTGGAGCTGAAGAAGCGCGATGTCCACGACCTGTGCGTCATCCTGCTGCAGTCGCTCACGCATCGCCGCAACCTTGAGGACTACGGTCCGTCCCGTCTGCCCGCGCCATTCGACCAGATCATCCGGAACGGCATCAGTGGTGCATGGGGTCTGCCGCAGATCGCCAATGCGCTTAGCCCGATCGTAAAGACTCCGGTTCCTGCTGCAACGACCGCCCCGGTACCCGTTGCCGCGGCTGCGGATATGCCGGCCAGCAAGCCGACTCCCACGCCAGCGCCGGTTGCAGCCGCTGTTGCCCGTCCGGCGACCACCCCCGCGCCACGTCCCGCCGCTCCGGTTGCGGCCGTGCAGCAGGCTGCAGCGATTCTCCCCAAGGCTACGGAGAATGCGAGCTGGAGCAGGCCGCGCACGGAGCCTGTTGTCGCAGAGCGGCCGGAGACTGCCAGCGGACAGCTTCCTCTCCGCAGCCGCATCCAGGTCCCGGTAGAAGAGGAGACAACGCGTCGCCCGCTCTGGATGATCGCCGCGCCGGTGGTCATCGTTATCGCCGTGGCCCTGGGCTGGAGTGCGTTCCACAAGCCGGCACATCCGGCGGAGACCCAGCCGATCACGACGCTTTCGGATGTGGAGAAGCCTGCGCCGGCACCGGTCAAGCCCTCCGCTGCGAATACGCCTCCCAGGCCGCAGGCTGCTGCTCCGGCCACCGCCGATGCGGCACATGCGTGGCGCGTGGTGGCGTTTACGTACTATCACCAGGACCAGGCGCAGCATAAGGTCGACCAGATTGCCGGACGGAATCCGTCACTGCATCCGGCCGTCTTCAGCGCCAAGGGTGGTGCACCATACCTCGTGACGGTCGGTGGAAGCATGACGCGCGATGACGCGGCTGCCTTCCGAAACAAGGCTGCGCGCGAGGGCCTCCCCCGTGACACGTACATCCAGAACTACGGCGAGAAGCCGGTAGTCCACAGCAGGCACCGCCGCTAGGCCTTATCGAAGCGGAATCGCTGAAGAGAAGGGATGCAGAGCGGTCTTCTGCGTCCCTTCTTTACGTTTGCAGGAGAACCGCTTTCGATCGCTCCATTGCGGGCCGCAACAGTACGGGTCTACAAGCGCTATGTCGATGCACTAGAATCGCCGGGCAGTCTGTGAAAGAGGTCCCTGCCCGTGAAACGATTCCATCTACGACACACCCTATCGACCGCTCTGGCCATGCTCCTGCTGGCGGGAGCGCTGAATACGCGCGCTGCAGCGCAGACAAAACCCATGCCCGAGGACACTGCGACCATGACGATGATCAACGGCTACCGACCGATGTGGTGGAAGGAGGCGGTGGTCTACCAGGTCTATCCGCGCTCCTTCAAGGACTCGAACGGCGACGGAATCGGCGACCTGAAGGGCATCACCTCGAAGCTCGACTACATTCATGGGCTCGGCGTCAATGTGATCTGGCTGAGTCCACACTTCGACTCGCCGAATGCAGATAATGGCTACGACATTCGTGACTACCGCAAGGTGATGACGGAGTTCGGAACCATGGCCGACTTCGACGCGATGCTTGCGGGAATCAAGCAGCGGCACATGCGCCTGATCATCGACCTCGTTGTTAATCACACCTCTGATGAGCATCGCTGGTTTGAGGAGAGCCGGAAGTCAAAGGACAATCCGTATCGCGACTACTACATCTGGCGTCCGGCAAAGAATGGCGTCGAGGGTCAGCCTCCGAATAACTACACCTCCTTCTTTTCCGGCTCGGCATGGAAGTACGATCCGACGACGAAGGAGTATTACTTACATTATTTCGCCGAGAAGCAGCCAGACCTGAACTGGGATAATCCGAAGGTTCGCAACGAGGTCTACGGGCTGATGAAGTTCTGGCTGGATAAGGGAGTCGACGGCTTTCGGATGGATGTCATTCCATTCATTTCGAAAGACCAGAACTTTCCTGATTTACCGGCCGGCGTGCTGAAGGAAGACGTTTATGCTGCGGGGCCGCACCTGCATGAGTATCTGCAGCAGATGAATAGTGAGGTGCTTTCAAAGTATGACGTGATGACCGTCGGCGAGGCGCTCGGAATCTCGCTCACGCAGACTCCCACGATCGTCGATGATCGCCGCCACGAGCTGAATATGGTCTTCCAGTTCGACATCGGCCGCATCGACAAGACGAAGGGACAGTGGCATCCGTGGAAGCTGCAGGATATGAAGGCCATCTATACCAAGTTCGACGCTGGTCTCGATAAGCACAGCTGGAACACGGTGTACCTGTCGAACCACGATAGTCCGCGGGTCGTCTCGCGCTTTGGTGATGACTCCCCGGAGTTTCGCGAGCCCTCCGCAAAGCTGCTGGCGACGCTTCTTCTGACGCAGAAGGGGACGCCGTTTATGTACCAGGG
>CAZZZQ010000514.1:0-3214 GCA_964658405.1 uncultured Sphingomonas sp. | reverse complement strand
CGTCAAGAGTCTCTCTTTCTGCTCATTACTATGCACTACGAAGGGCTGCTGGCAAAACACAAATCGATAAGAAATTCGTTATGCGTGAAGTAAAGACAAATTCGCTTACGGGTGCGTAATCGAAGCCCAGGTTCTAGCGAGCCCCTCATCCAGCGTGACCGCAGGCCGCCATCCGAGTGCTGCAAAACTTGTCTCTGCGACCGGCTCATAGAAGAAGATTTCACCAACTTTATACGGTATGGCACCGTACTGTATCAGCCCGCTTTGTCCTGTAATCTTCTCGATTCTTCCGAGGCAGTCGCGCACGGTCACAACCTCCCCCGAAGCAAGATTGAAGGCGTGGCCATCGATATTCTCCGCGACCAGTGCCGCAAGAATTCCAGCCGCTACATCTTCTACATAGATGAAATCGCGCGTCTGCCGGCCTTCGGTCACGGAGACCTCTTTCCGCTCGGCAAGAGAGGTCATAATCTGGGGGATAAGCATTCTTGGAGCCTGAAATGGTCCGTAGATCACCGACGGGCGGAGCACGACAACCGGAAGCCCGAACGCTCGATGGAACATCTTCGCGTAGCCTGTGATCGCAGCCTTGCTCGCACCATAGGGAGACGACGGATCGACAGCAGTCTGGTCGTCGAAGGGGCCCGACACCGGGCCGAATTCTTCGCCAGAGCCAAGGAGGATCAGGCGCTGCACCTTCATCTCGGCACAGGCCACCATCAACTCAAGCGACGGCAGCAGATTCCCCTCGAGCGTCGACTGGACCGCCGCCGCACTGCGTTCCGTTGTAATCGCCGCGTGAAGATGAATCACGTAATCCGGCCTGGCCGCCCGAACGGACGCAACCATCTCATCCGGGTGCTCAAACCAGAAGGTCTCGATTGCGGCGTCGTCCAAGGAATTTTGACGCGACGCAGATCGTTTCTGCTGGACAACGGCAACGACCGTCGCGAGTGCCGCCCGCAGGACGTTCAACACATGGCCACCAAGAAAACCCGTCGCCCCTGTAACGACAACGCGCTTCGAAGAAAGGTCTAAAGACGGCAAAGATCACCCTCGTGTCCGGACCATGCCTTCATCCCGAAGTAACTAATCTTTCGGCACATAGGCACTACCTTATGATGAATCAGGGGATGAAGCAAGCCATTCGGTCGATGCCGGCAGCCCCGTTACAAAGCCCTCTCGAGAGCAACGTCCGCTATCACAGGGGAACGATGGCCAGGCCCGCCTTTGCTGTAGCCGCCACTCCCGCATCTCTCCCCTTGACACTCCAGCACTAATTTGATCGCATCGATACACCGCTCCATTCAAGGTCCCGGGATGCAGACGCGCCGTAGAATAAAGGCATGGCCACTGCGACCGTCCAGCAACGTTCAACGACACCAGGAGTGAGCCGCGTCGGGCAGTTTGCCTGGATCGTCGTCGCCTACAACGTTCTCGTCATCCTCTGGGGGGCGTTGGTGCGGGCGACCGGCTCCGGCGCAGGCTGCGGCAACCACTGGCCACTCTGCAACGGCCAAGTCATCCCACTTTCCCCGACCATCCACACAATCGTCGAGTTCACACATCGCTGCATGACCGGCGGATCAGCCTTCCTTGTCCTCGGCCTGCTGGTCTGGACCTTTCGAGCCACTGTTCGAGGCGAAGCGGCCCGCGCTCTCGCGGTCATTTCCACAGTTCTTCTCGTAAACGAAGCGCTCCTCGGAGCAATTCTTGTGAAGCTCGGGTACGTGACCGGCAATCAGTCCGTTGGACGCATGGTGATGCTCTCCATCCACCTCAGCAACACGCTCCTTCTTCTTGGCGCACTCACCCTGACCGCAAGGTTTCTGACCACGCGGCAACGATGGGTAGAGATCCGGCCCGCCAGAAACCTCGGCTGGACGATCACCGGACTCATTGCCACCCTGATCGTTGGCGTCAGCGGATCGATGGCAGCGCTGGGAGACACCCTCTTCCCCGCTGAAAGCCTCCGCGCTGCCCTTGCTCAGGACTTCGCAGTGAAAGCGCCGTGGCTGCTTCGCCTTCGTGGAGTTCATCCCCTAAGTGCCATCATTGCAACATTTTTTGTCATCTGGATCGTTCGGGAGTCCAGGCGTGCTGGTGAGAGCCGGCTGGGAAAGGTGGTCCTCGGGCTGCTTGCCGCTCAGTTTGTGCTGGGGATTGGAGACGTTCTCTTACTGGCGCCGGTCTGGATGCAGATCCTTCATCTCTTTGGAGCGGATCTCTACTGGGTCGCGCTGGTCACGCTCGCATCTGGATTGCTATGGCCAACGCGGACTCGGATCGCTGGACATGGAACCTTGGCCTTCGAATAGGTCCGGACACAGCAGTTTGTTCTAACGTTTATATGAGACGACCTCCATATCGATTGGACACGGAGGTCGTTTATTAGCCGCCCAGTGCTTCAATGAGCTTTTTAGTGAAGGCTGGAATATCTTCAGGCTTGCGGCTGGTGATGAAGTTCCCATCGACAACGACTTCCTTGTCGACCCAGGTCGCGCCAGCGTTGATCAGGTCCGTGTGGACAGATGGCCACGAGGTCATCGTCCGCCCTTTCACGACTCCCGCCTCAATCAGCGTCCACGAGCCATGGCAGATCGCGGCGACCGGCTTGCCGCTCTCCGCAAAGCGCTTGATGAAGGAGACGGCATCCTTATCCACACGCAACTTGTCGGGATTGATCTGTCCGCCGGGGAGAAGCATCGCGTCGTACTCCGACGGGTCCGCATCTGCTACCAGGCCGTCAACCGGGACCTTCTTGCCCCAGTCGGTCTTGTCCCAACCCTTGATCTCGCCTTCTTTGAGCGAGAGAACCTCGGCTGTGGCGCCGGCCTCTTCCAACATCTTCTTCGGGTCGGTGAGCTCCACCTGCTCAAAACCGTCCGTAGCTACGATCGCAATCTTCTTACCACTGAGTGACTGATTCATAACCTCTCCTGCCGGCTTCTGCCGGCAGGAGTTGAGAGCGCAAAAGCGTTGGCTACGTTGCCAGTCTCAAATCAGGTTCCAACTGGGCTACTGTGGAGTCGGCTTGCCGGCGATCTTGTCGCCCAGCTTTTCGGTACCCTTGACCGTTCCCTTGTACGCCTTCTTGCTGACGTCGGCGGTCTTGTCGGCGGCAACGGTAGCCCCGTGAGCGGTGTCCTTTGCGGCAACCTTTGTTCCATGGCCTACATCATCGCCGACAACCTTGGTGTCCTTGGCCGCAACT
>CAZZZQ010000513.1:0-3233 GCA_964658405.1 uncultured Sphingomonas sp. | reverse complement strand
TCTCATTCTCATCTCTAATAGAGAGACGTTCAACACACAGTAGAACCAAAGGTTGCGGTACGCTTGGATGAGGCGCGAGCGCGGCGACACAGGACTACACAAATCCGGAAATCGAGCCCAATGAGCACACAAGGCACCCAGATGACGCAGCAAAAACCTAATTCCGGCTTGTTCAAGCGGAATCCTCCGATCGCCGGCGAGGCGGAGGCAATCGAGGCCGCCAAGAACGGCGACCCCGAGGCATTTTCCAAGCTCTACGCACTTCACAAGCGTCGCGTTTACACCCTCTGTCTGCGCATGCTCGGCAACGTCTCAGAGGCGGAAGACATGACGCAGGAGGCCTTCCTCCACCTGTTTCGGAAGCTTGGAAGTTTCCGCGGTGAGTCGGCCTTCTCCACGTGGTTGCATCGGCTCACTGTAAATCTCGTCCTGATGCACCTCCGTAAGAAGGGTCTAAACCTCGTCTCGCTTGAGGAGACCATCAATCCTTCCGAGGAAGACGCACCGAAGCGCGACTTTGGCAGCCGCGACCCGATCCTTTCAGGGTCCGTCGACCGCGTCGCACTCGAGCGCGCAGTTGCCTCCCTTCCTCCCGGCTACCGCATGGTGTTTGTACTGCATGACGTAGAGGGTTTCGAGCATAACGAGATCGCCACGATGCTCGAGTGCTCGACCGGAAACAGTAAATCTCAACTGCACAAGGCACGACTGAAGCTACGTGAACTGCTCCGTCTCACCGGACAGACTTCCCAGCAAGCCGGGCTCAAGGAGGCTGCACAATGACGGAACAGACCACACCGGAATTCCCAGACTTCGATTCGATGACCCCGGCAACCTTCGAGCAGTACCTGCCTGACTTCTTTGCGGCTTCGTCAAATGGCAAAGTCAGTTCGGACCCTCGGCTTCAGCACTTTCTCGCAAATAACCCCGACTGTGCCAACCTGGTCAGCGATCTCGAAGCCATCGCCGAGCAGGCGCGCGCTATCTTCAGCACCTCCGTTGAGCCGAGCGACCAGCTGTGGAGCAAGATTGCCGACCGTATGGAAGCCGACCCCGAACTTCATCCCAAAGATTCCAAATAATTCCCTTGCCTCCATTCCACGACGGGTGTACCTTTTAGCGAGCATGAAGACTTCGTTCCAGACCGCATCGTTTACCTATCGCTACTGGCGCCTCTGCGCGGCTAAGCGACGGTATCGCATGTCTCTCTGATCAACAACGAATCCTCAGAGATCTCCGAACCTCCTAAGCCGCGACCCTCCAAGGTCGCGGCTTTTGCATGTTTACAACCATTTGAACGAGTCTCAATCAAACTTATCCTGGAGATCCAATGACTTCCGGCCAGCTCGCCACCCCCGTTGAAACCGCAGTCTCCGCCGACCGGCAGCCTCTGCCCGCCCACATAAAGCGAATCGTTCTTACCGGGTTCATGGGTGCAGGCAAGTCCACCGTGGGGCGCCTCCTGGCCAGCGAGCTTCACTGGGACTTCCTCGATCTCGACGCCCACCTCGAGGCCCGTTCGGCCCAGACCGTCTCACAACTCTTCGCAGACCATGGGGAAGCGCACTTCCGCAGGCTGGAATCCTCCGCGCTCGTATCTGCCCTCGGACGGACCGCCACAGTCATCGCGCTCGGCGGGGGAACGCCCGAGGTCCTGACCAATCGCCTCCTCCTGGAGCAGACCCCCGGCACGGTCACCATCTTCCTCGATGCCTCCTTCGAGGCCCTCTTCGACCGGTGCGTTCTTCAATCCATCGACCGGCCGGTGCTCGGCGACCCCGGGCAGGCCCGCCTCCGTTTCGGAACCCGTCATCCCCTCTACCGCCGTCTGGCGAAGGTATCTCTCAACACCGAGCGGCTAACCCCCGCAGATACAGTGATCTCGCTTTTACATTCGTTGGAAAAATTACCACTGAGGGGTCGCTAACCGCACATTTTCCGCATCAGAACGCTTGTATCCCTCTATTCCTAGGAGAATGTTCTGGCCACCCAACCATCCCTCACGCCCCCCGAGAAGATTCAGGAACAGGCCCGTCTTAGCACTCGCGGCCACATCCTCTTCGCCGTCGGCATATTCCTTCTTCTCGCCCTTGCTTGGAAGCTAAGCAAAGAGCTTGAGATTATCTATGTCAGTGCCCTTTTCGCCGTTGTTCTGATGCCTCTCGTCGTCTGGATCCAGAAGATCAACATCCGCGGCTGGCACCCGTCGCGTCCGATCGGCATCATCCTTCTGATCGCCGCAGTGGTTCTCGCCCTTGGCGTGTTTCTGACCGTCGGACTTCCACCGGTCCTCCATGACGTCAAATCGTTCTCTGACGATCTGCCGCAGCGGCTCCCCGTCATCGTTGCCAAGCTCAAGAAGCTGCCAATGGCCGATAAGATCGGCATCGACTCTCTCGCTGCTCGCGCGGAAGGTGCAGCAGCGGCAACCGTCAGCTATCTCTTTACTTCATTGCCTCTCTGGCTCTCCCACATCTTCGACATCCTGACAGCGGCCTTCCTCTGCATCTACTTCATGCTCGAGGGCGAGCACGCCTACAAGTTTTTCCTCTCGCTCTTCCGGCTTGAGAATCGACGCCGCCTGGACAATACACTCCAGAAGGCCGAACTCAAGATGAGCAAGTGGCTCCTCGGCCAGGGTCTCCTCATGCTGATCCTCGGCGTTCTCAGCACCGTCGTCTTCGGGATCCTTCACGTCCGGTACTTCTTCCTGCTCGGCGTTCTCATGGGCCTCTTCAATATCATTCCCATCGCTGGCGGCGTCATCACGATCGTCCTCTCCGCAGGCGTAGCAGCGCTGGACTCCTGGCCGAAGATGTTCGGCGTTCTGCTCTTCTATCTCATCTACGTCAACCTGGAGAACGCAGTCCTGACTCCGCGCATCATGAAGAGCAGTGTCGACCTCATGGGCCTCACCGTCCTCGTCGCCCTTCTGATCGGAACAGCACTCGCCGGGATCGTCGGGGCTCTCGTCGCCGTCCCGACCGCGGCTCTCATCACGGTTCTACTGAACGAATACGCAGTTCAAAAAGACTGGTAGCCGAAGAACGACCGTCAGCCACGCTGTTATCCTTGACAGCGTGGCTGACCTAAACTTCTCCCAGGCTGGGCGCAGGAATCTCTTCCTGCCGATCGCGATTGCCGTAGTTCTACTCGCCGCCGCTGCAGTGCTCGTCATCCGCTTCACCCCCCACCGGACAGCCGACCTAACGATCACCCATACGGCCACCTGG
>CAZZZQ010000512.1:483-3238 GCA_964658405.1 uncultured Sphingomonas sp. | reverse complement strand
CACGCTGTATGTGGCCGATAGCGGCGCCCCGAAGGAGGTCGGCGTCGGCGATGGTGAAGTGGAGGGTCTGCTTCTGGTGGGGCTGCAGGGTGACGCGCTCGAAGCCTTTGAGCTCGCGGACGGGACGGCTGGCGTGGCCGTTCTGCTGGTGGATGTAGAGCTGGGCGACGTCGTCGGCTGTGCGGTCGCCGGTGTTTTCGATGTCGACCGAGATGGTAACGGGCGAGCCGATGGTGGAGCTGGCGTGCGCAACGGTGAGGTTGGAGAAGGCGAAGGTGGAGTAGCTAAGGCCGAAGCCGAAGGGAAAGAGTGGGGTGGAGGGTTCGCTCCAGTAGCGCTCGCCCTGCTTGGAGGCGTCCTGCGTGAGGTTGTGTGCGTAGTTGATGGGGATCTGGCCGACGTTGCGGGGCCAGCTTAGCGGGAGCTTGCCGCCGGGGACGGCGTCGCCGGTCAGGAGGTTGGCGATGGCGGTTCCGCCCTGCGTGCCGGGGTACCAGGCCTCGAGGATGGCGGGAACGTGAAAGGAGGCCCAGGTGATGTCGAGCGGGCGGCCGCCGAGCAGGATAAGGACGACGGGCTTGGCCGGGTGGGAGGCGGCGGCGACGGCGGTGACGGCTTCGAGCAGCCGCTGCTGGTCACCGGGGAGCTCGAGCGAGGAGCGTGAGGCTGCTTCGCCGCTCATATCCTGGTGCTCGCCGAGGGTCATGAAGATGATGTCCGACTTCTTTGCCAGGTCCACTGCCTTATCGAACTCGGACGTTGCCTGCTGCTCGGTCCACGGCTCGGGCTTTGGTTCGCGGAAGATGGCGTCGAAGAAGGAGGGGTAGAGGCGCTTGATCTGCGCGCCGGGCGCAAAGCTGACCTTGGCGCTGCTGCCGAACTTGGCGGTGATGCCTTCGAGGAGGGTGACGGCCTCCTTCGGGTCCTGCTGGAAGACCCAAGAGCCGATGGTGTCGTGCTTGTTGTCGCCGACCGGGCCGATGACGGCGACCTTCTTGTAGGCGGAGGTGGCGATCGGCAGGAGGTTGCCGTCGTTCTTCAGCAGGACGGCGGAGCGCTCGGCGGCCTTGCGGGCCTCCTCGCGGTGGGCGGGATCGTTCAGGACGGTCTGGGAGCGGGGGACGTCGGCGTAGGGGTGCTCGAAGAGGCCGAGCTGGATCTTGGCTTCGAGAATGGGGCGGACGGCGTCGTCGACCTGCTTGAGGGTGATGGTTCCGGCCTTGAGAGCGGCGGGGAGGGTGGCGTAGGCGGTCTCGCCGATGGCCATCTCCATGTTGACGCCGGCGTTGAAGGCGCGGAGGGCGGCGTCGGCGGGATCCTTCGCAAAGCCATGTTTCTGCAGGCTTTTGACGGCGTCCGCGTCGGAGACGACGAAGCCCTGGAACTTCCAGTCGTCGCGGAGGATCTCGGTCTGGAGCATGTGGTTGCCGGTGGCGGGGACGTCGTTTAGGTCCATGTAGGCGCTCATGACGGAGCCGACACCGGCCTCGACCGCGGCGTGGAAGGGCCGGAGGTAGATGTTGTGGAGCTGGGAGTCGGAGATATAGGAGGCGTCGTAGTCGCGGCCACCCTCAGCGGCTCCGTAGCCGGCGAAGTGCTTCATGCAGGCGAGGAGGTGGTCGGGGGTTCCGATGGCCGGGCCCTGGAAGCCGCGGACCTGGGCCTGTGCAATGGCCGAGCCGAGGTAGGGGTCCTCGCCGGCGCCCTCCATGATGCGGCCCCAGCGGGGGTCGCGGGCGATATCGAGCATGGGGGCGAAGGCCCAGTCAATGCCGACGGAGCGGGCCTCGGCGGCGGCGATGGTCTGGGCGCGCTCGACTTGAGCGGGATCCCAGGAGGAGGCCATGGCGAGCGGGATCGGGAAGATGGTCCGGAAGCCGTGGATGACGTCGAAGCCGAAGATCAGGGGGATGTGGAGCCGGGTGTTATCGACGGCGAGGTGCTGGAGGCGGTTGATCTCGGTCGGGTCGGTGACGAAGAGCAGGGAGCCGACCATGCCGTTGCTGATCTTTGCGTCCATGACGGTGTCGGGGGCGAAGCGGAAGAGCTGGTTGAGCTGGCCGAGCTTCTCGTCGGGGGTCATCTGCTTGAGCAGGGCGTTGGCGCGCTGGACGGTTGCGGGGGTGAAGATGTCGACGCGGGGGCCGTGGAGTGGCGTGTCCTGCGTACCCTGGGCGGCGATGGAGGCTACGGAAGAGGGCAGAATGGCCGTGAAGAGGAGCGCCATGCGAAAGAAGCGATGGTCGGGGGAGTGGAGCTTTTTCATCGGACGAGCCTGGATGGTTCTCAAGTCAAACCTCTTTCCTTGCATTGGGGTAGGAGGGCCTGGGGTCGTTCTCACCTGCGTCACGTTCAGTGAGGAACTCTGCGCTGCTCGCCCGAAAGACTCTGGCGCGGGGACGAGGGTAGGCCTGCGGTGAGCCATTCTCTCTCCTGGCATACCGCGCTGACAATGTCCGGCTGAAAATATCTTGAGATCATAGGGCGGCCACGTTCCTTGACAGTGGCGGGCGCTTACGCGATGCTTAGGGGCTAGGCATCCTTTCCCTGCGTGCAGCATCGGTACGTCGCTGGTCCGGGCGTGAGCGGCTGCTGATCCTTCCTGATTTGCACCTCAATCAGTGTGATCAACGCGGGCGGATGGCTTAGGACGGAACGGAGTTTCACTTACGATGCTGGCGACTTTTTTGCAGGGATTACCGGGCGGTCTGGGAAATCTGAGCGGGCTTGCCCTGCCGGTTCTCTTCTTCGTAGC
>CAZZZQ010000512.1:0-473 GCA_964658405.1 uncultured Sphingomonas sp. | reverse complement strand
TTTACTTTTTGATGATTGCTCCCAATCAGAAGAAGCAGAAGAAGTGGCAGGAGATGCTGGGACAGTTGAAGTCCGGCGACCGGGTTACGACGAACGGTGGCATCCGCGGGACGGTTCTCTCGGTCAAGGATGATGTGGTTGTGCTGCGAATCCTTCCGGATGGCGTGAAGCTTGAGTTTGTGAAGAGTGCGATCGCGACCGTAACGACGCCGGAAGAGGCGTAGGGTTCAGGGTGTGGAGGCTGTAACGGCCGTTCCATGCTGCTCAGAATGACGGTGCAGGACAGGCAGTACGGTTTGACCCAATTTTGAGATAGCTCCGTAGTTTACGGACGAGGACAATAAAGGTGCGGCGGCGAGGCTGGACGTAGAGCGACGCGGACTGCACCTTCGATAAAGATCATGGGCAAGAATCTCGCCGGCAAGACGGCATTCATCATTGCGATCCTGGTTGTGTTCTGCTTCGGCTTTGTG
>CAZZZQ010000511.1:0-3256 GCA_964658405.1 uncultured Sphingomonas sp. | reverse complement strand
GATCTCGAGCGAAATCTTGAACTCATGATCGCCGCCTCGCTCGACGCCCTCGCCCGCCCGGACGCGACGCTTCAGCGAAACGCTGCCTCAAACGAGTCCTACGCGCCTAACCTCACCGGCGAGATCCTTCCCCCATGGGAGGCCGCGATGAACCAGCTCTCGACCACCTCCTACACCTTCTACCGCGCCCAGATCATCGACAACCCCGACACCTTCGTCTACTTTGAGCAGGCCACACCGGTCGCTGAGCTGGAACACGCGCGCATCGGCTCCCGCCCCGCTCGCCGCGCCAGCAAGGACGCCAAGCGCAGCCTGACCGACCTCCGCGCCATCCCGTGGGTCTTCGGCTGGATGCAGTCCCGGCAGCTGGTCCCGGCATGGTTCGGCGTCGGCCACGCTATCGAGCTCTTCATCAACGAGGCGCCCGGGAACCTCGCCCTGCTCCAGACCATGGCGCGCGACTTCCCGCTCTTCATCGACATCATCCGCAACGTGGAGATGGCCCTCGCCAAGGCTGACTTCGGAATCGCCCGGCTCTACGCCTCGCTGGTCGACGATGAGGCACTCCGCGACCGTGTCTACACCACGCTTGAGACCGAGTTCAACCTGACCCTGAAGATGGTCCTCGCCGTCACCGGGCAGAAGGCGCTCCTCGAAAAGAATCCCGTCCTCGAGCAGTCGATCCGCCTCCGCAACCCCTACGTCGACCCCATGTCGCTCATCCAGGTCGAGCTGATTCGCCGCAAACGAGTCGCACAGGAGAACGGCGAGGACACCACCGAGCTGAACCGGGCCATCACCGCAACGATCAATGGAATCAGCGCGGGACTTCGCAACACCGGTTGATCCAACCCATCAACCGAATCTCTTACTTTTCAGAGATATTCCCCTGCTGTACTCTTATTTTATGGATCCTGTTCAGGACATAAAGTCGAGACACCGACTGCAGCTAAGCACGCTGCTGTTGCTGATCATCGGCCTGTGCTCGATCGGTTCCCCGGACTCGCTGAAGAGTGCGCACCTGCATCATCGGTCGCCGGCATCCTCCTCGCGAACAACCCGTCAGCTGAGCCGCTCTCGCCTCGGCAGCAGCCGCACCTCGACCGATGCCGAGGTTGAACCCGAGGTCTCAAACGCTCTTGTCGTCGCTGGAGCGGATACTCATCCCCGCTTCACTTCAACCGCAGTGCTGCCCTCCCCGCTGCACTTTACTCGCGCAGTCTGCGTCTCCTGCACTGTGCAGGACGACCCTTCCGCGATCGCTTCCAGCAAACCACTTCCTCGCCCTGGTCGCGCCCCGCCCGTCGCCTAGCTTTCAGCCAAAGATTACGAGCAATTCGTCCGGAAGACTGTAAGGTTCTCCCGCCGAACGCTCCTGACTGAACAGCACCAGAGCAGCTCCGCACGCAGTGTCAGCCCCCTTTGTCATCTCCAAAGGGAACGTAGACGCCGCTGGCGAATGCTCCAGAACCATGACATACGAGGCAAATCACTATGAAGGAACTCCTTGAAGGCTACGCGCGTTTTCGCGCCGACATATTCCCCCAGCGCGCCGGTCTCTTCCAGAATCTTGCCGATCACCAGAAGCCCTCAACCCTCTTCATCACCTGCTCCGACTCCCGCGTCGTCCCGGACATGATCCTCCAGAGCGATCCCGGCGACCTCTTTATCTGCCGTAACGCCGGCAACATCGTTCCCTCCTACGGCGAGGTCAACGGCGGCGTCTCCGCCACGATTGAGTACGCTGTCATGGCGCTGGGCGTCCGGAACATCATCGTCTGCGGCCACTCCGACTGCGGCGCCATGAAGGCCGTGCTCAGCCGGAAGAAGCACGAGAGCATGCCTACAGTCGACTCCTGGCTGCAGAACTCCCACTCCGCGATGCAGGTGCTCGACAGCCAGTCGACGCAGCACCAGCACAAGAGCCCGCACGAGATGCTCCGCGCGCTGACCCGTGCCAACGTCGTCGCCCAGCTCGAACATCTGCGGACGCATCCGTCGGTCGCCGCCGCACTCAGCCGAGGCACGCTGAATCTCTACGGCTGGGTCTATGAGATCCACACCGGCGAAATCCAGAACTTCAACAGCGCGCAGGGCCGCTTTCTCGACCTCGCAGGCGAGACCGTCCCAGCCCCCGTCGCGCAGCCCCGCCTCCAACTCATGGCCTCGTAGCAGCTCGGGCACCCATGCTCCTCCCGGGGCGTGGGTGCCTCTCACTCCTGTGCTGCATCCAATGAAGTGACTATGGGAACTTTCAAGTACGCCCTCGCCCTGCTCCTGCTCGCACCCGCTGCCCTCACCGCGCAATCGAACCAGCCATCGCTCGAAGGGCGTCTGATCCACAAGCCCCTCTACCTCCGAGGCCTCTGGCGCGCCGATACGCTCACCTTCGACGGCGCAGGAACCATTACCTCTCCCTCCGAGACCACTTCGTTCACCCTCTCCGGCATCGACCTCAGCCGGGTCGAGCTGACAGGCAGCGGCCTCACCCTGACCGGCCGCCGCATTGGCCTCGAGCTTGAGCAGCAGGACGCCCGCACACGCGTTCCCCTCCAGATCGACGGAGCCGACGAACCCGTCACCATCGAAATCGCCCTCGCACCCGGAGCCGACTACGCAAAGGCCATCGACGCCATCTTCGCCTACGATCTTGGCAGCCTCGTCCCCACGCTCCCGGCCTACTGGCAGCTCTACGCCCACAACAACTTCCTGGGTGCCGGAAACGATCGGCCCATCCACTCCGAAAAGCAGGAGAAGAAGCTCGACAAGCCCATCAACAAGGGCGGCAAAGACTCGATCGTAAAGCCCACGCTGGCCTACTCTGTCGCGCCCACGATGACCATGGCCGCCACCAATCTCCAGTACAAAGCCAGCGTCATCATCAGCCTGATCGTCGAGAAAGACGGCGTTCCCTCACACCTCCAACTGCTCCGTCCCGCAGGTCTTGGCCTCGACGAGCAGGCCATCGCCGCCGTCGAAAAATACATCTTCAACCCCGCCACCCAGAAGGGCCGCCCTGTTCCGGTCGACCTGAACGTAGTCGTCGACTTCAACGGCGGCAACCGCTAACACCGCACCGAAGCCTGGGTGCCCCACCCTTCGCATCCTCATCGCGAAGGGTGGGATCGAACCAAATCATCCCTCCTGAAAATCCCACCTGCTACCCTGCTCCTATCCACCTTAGGGAGCATCCATGCGCCGCGTCCGTCTCGCCATCACCATCGCCTTGTGCACTACGACCCTCTTCCCCGCCCTC
>CAZZZQ010000510.1:0-3256 GCA_964658405.1 uncultured Sphingomonas sp. | reverse complement strand
CGCCGCGTCGAGACGGTTCGCGCGGTAGTTGTCGACGCCGCTGCGATAGCTTGCCTCAGCCTTGTTGATCAGCCCTTGCGCCTTGTACGCATTCGCCGAGGCATCAATCGATTGTGCAGTCGTCTGTGCCGGCGCCGTCGCTGGCGCAGCCGCAGCAGTGGTCGCGGACTTCGTCTTCGTAATTGCCGGAGCCGTAGCCTGCGCGGGAACCTTACCCGGCGTGGCCGTCTCATCATCAGGACAGCCCGCCAGTACCAGCAGCGGAGCGCATGCCAGAAGAAGTGCACACCGCCGCATCGATTTCGTCAAAGTCATCCGCCCGTTCGTCCCCGTTTATTGTAAGACGCGCGAGCAGACGTTTGCGCTCGGCACCATCGCGAGCCAGCTTAAATCATGCCGGGCCATGCTCCTTCGGCAGCGCGGCGTGGTCAAAGCTGATGACGCGCGACAGCCGCCAGGTGCCATCCTTCAGCTGCCAGATCATGACGAACTTCGCCTCGCCGAGGACGTCGTGATCCTGCTCGCCCGGATGGTGGAAGCGATGAACCCCGATCTCGACTGCACCGTAGCCGGCCAGCGGGTACACCTCAAGCGAAGAGGGCACCAGCTCGCGCGTCACCTTGCCGCAGATGTACTTCTTGATGCTGTCGAGGAAGACGGGTCGCCCCACGGCCCGCCCCGTCTTGTCGTGGTAAAACTCCAGGTCGTCCGTCACCATCGACCCCAGCTTCGTCAGATCGCAGCTGTTGTAAGCGTCGAAGAGGACCTTATCCTGCGCGGCGATAGTGGTAAATAACGGATCCGCCGGTGCCGGTTTCGCGGCTGCCTGCCCCACACCGCAGGCGGGAAGCGAGGCTAGGACAGCAGTCAACAGGAGGGCGGGGCGGATGGTGCGGCGAACGTCGATCATTGGATCCTCCATGCCGCAGTGGCAGACATACTCTGCAGTACGGCTGCAGGCTGGGTTTGTTCCGTCCACCTCATCAAGTCGCGCTCTGACGTACGGCAACCCCGGCTGTGGCGGGTGTTAAGATAAGCATTGAGGCGTTCCGCATCCCCAATGGATCCAAGTCACATCCGCAACTTCGCGATCATCGCGCACATCGATCACGGCAAGTCCACCCTCTCCGACCGACTGCTTGAGCTGACCGGCTCGCTGACCGCCCGCGAAATGCAGGCGCAGGTCCTCGACGCAATGGACCTCGAGCGAGAGCGTGGCATCACCATCAAGGCCCACACCGTTCGCATGGCCTATAAGGCGCTCGACGGCGAGATGTACCAGCTCAACCTGATCGACACACCCGGCCACGTCGACTTCTCGTACGAGGTCTCGCGCTCGCTCGCCAGCTGCGAGGGCGCCCTGCTCGTCGTCGACGCCTCCCAGGGTGTTGAGGCCCAGACGCTCGCGAACGCCTATCTCGCCATCTCAAACGGGCTCGAGATCATCCCCATCATCAACAAGATCGATCTCCCCAGCGCCGACATCGAGCGCACCAAGGAGATGATCGAGAAATCCGTCGGCCTGCCTGCCGACGATGCGATCGCTGTCAGCGCCAAGACCGGCCTGAACGTCGCCAGCATCCTTGAGGCCGTTGTACACCTGCTGCCGCCGCCGCTCGGCGACCCCGAAGCGCCGCTCCAGGCCCTCATCTTCGACAGCTGGTTCGACGCCTATCGCGGAGTCATCGTGCTCGCCCGCATCATCAACGGCAGGCTTCGCAAGGGAATGAAGATCAAGGTTATGTCGAACGGCAAGCAGTTCGACGTGGAGAGCATGGGCGTCATGACCCCCAAGCCGGTCGAGATCGGCGAACTCTCCGCCGGTGAGGTCGGCTTCTTCGTGGCAACGATCAAGAATGTTGCCGACACTAAGGTCGGTGACACCATCACCGAGGTCGCCCGCCCCTGTGAGAGCGCCCTGCCCGGCTTCGAAGACATCAAGAGCATGGTCTTTGCCGGCCTCTACACAATCGACTCACACGAGCACGCCATGCTCCGCGATGCGCTCGAAAAGCTTCGCCTGAACGACGCCAGCTTCTCCTTCGAGCCAGAATCCTCCGCCGCCCTCGGCTTCGGCTTCCGCTGCGGCTTCCTTGGACTGCTTCACCTGGAGATCATCCAGGAGCGACTCGAGCGTGAGTTCAACCTCGACCTCATCACCACCGCCCCGGGCGTCCGCTACAAGATCACCATGACCGACGGCTCGGTTCTCGAGGTCGATAACCCCTCCCGCTGGCCCGACCCGACCGAGGTCGAGATGGTCGAAGAGCCGGTCATCATCGCCAAGATCCTCACCAATGAGGAGTATGTCGGAAACATCCTGAAGCTGGTCGAAGACAAGCGCGGCCGCCAGCAGAATATCGAATACGTCTCCGCGACCCGCGTCATGCTCACCTATGAGCTGCCGCTCAACGAGATTGTCCTCGACTTCTACGACAAGCTGAAGTCCGTCTCACGCGGCTACGCATCGCTCGACTACGTTCTCTCCGGCACCTGGGTCTCCCCCATGGTCAAGATGGACATCCTCATCGGCGGCGAGCCCGTCGACGCGCTTTCGATCATCGTCCACCGTGACTTTGCCTACGATCGCGGCAAAGCACTCGTCTCGAAGATGCGCGAACTGATCCCGCGCCAGATGTTCGAGGTCGCCATCCAGGCCGCCATCGGGGCCAAGGTGATCGCTCGCGAGACCGTCACAGCGATCCGAAAGAACGTCATCGCAAAATGCTATGGCGGAGACATCAGTCGAAAGCGTAAGCTGCTCGACAAGCAGAAAGAAGGCAAGAAGCGGATGAAGCGCATCGGCAAGGTGGACATCCCGCAGGAGGCCTTCCTGGCTGTTTTGAAGGTTGGAGAAGAGTAGCAAAAGACCCTGGACGAGAGCCCTGCTTTACACAGCTGTAATCGTAATCTGTGGAAAGGCTCCAAAGTGCTAAAGATCGGTTACCTCCCCTAAAGTGGCTGGGAGGCTCGCCCCATAGTGCCATAAATGGCTCATTTTAGAGGGTTTACATCGGTGCCTGAAGGAAAATAGCTCTTTCCGGACGCTCTCTCAATTCGGGATTGCATGAGCGATAGTCCGCAATCCACACAAATTTCCACAGGGAGAGATGTTTGTTGCTATGCCGGTACGGCTGAGCGCGGAGAAGCGTCTTCTCCGCGCTCAAACCTATCCCGAACTACTGCTTGGGTGCTGTGGAGGGACGCGGGGTGGTCGCACGAGGACGTGCAGCCGACGGCGCGGACGGCGGAGGAG
>CAZZZQ010000509.1:0-3271 GCA_964658405.1 uncultured Sphingomonas sp. | reverse complement strand
CCTATACGACCTGGTGCATGGGAGTGCTCATCGCCTGCTACATCATCCTCTTCGCCCCGGTCTCGGGCTTCAGCATCAACCCGGCCCGAACGACGGGGTCGGCTGTCTTCGCCAATCTCTGGACGGCGGTATGGATCTACTTCCTCGCGCCCATCGCTGGGATGCTCCTCGCCGCCGAGGTATTTGTCCGCGTGAAGGGTACGGACGAGGTGCATCCGATACGGCCGGACAAACGCAGCAGAAGCCACTACCTCAGGCATCGCCACGTTACGGCAGCCGTGAAATAAAGCTAAGCTATCTGTATTCTGGCCGACGGACGGAGCTTTCTCATCCTGCAAAGATGTGAGGATAAGTGTCGTCTGATGCCTACTAAAATCCTTATCTACGGCCACGATCAGATGCTTCTCAGCACGCGCCGGCTGATCCTCGAACAGGCAGGCCACACGGTGGACGCGGTGGACGAGCCGGATCTGGTTCAAAAAGCCCTTATAGAGACGACCATCCGGCTGCTTATTCTCTGCCAGACGCTCTCAGATACCGAGTGCAAGATCGCAGTTGAGATGGCCTTTATCCTGCGGCCCGAGGTAAAGATCATGCTGATGGTCGCATCGCGGCCGAGAGTCTTCACCGCAGATCACCAGAATCTCTTCCACATCTCCGCCGGTCCCCACGCCCTGATTCAGACGGTCCATCAGATCATCAGTCCCGCGCGTACTGTCTCCGCACCAAACTGATCGTTTACCCGATGATCGAGCTGTGAAACTTGGGCATCGCCTGCGACCTTACCCCTGCTCAAACATCAGTGTAAGGACAGGAGATTTTCAATGATCAAGACCCACGGCTATGCAGCCCAGAGCGCAACCACCCCATTAGCCCCCTTCGACTACGAGCACCGCGAGCCCGGCCCGAAGGATGTCGTTCTCGACATCAACTTCTGTGGCATCTGTCACTCCGATATCCACCAGGCACGCAACGAGTGGGGCAACTCGACCTTCCCCATGGTTCCCGGCCACGAGATCGTAGGAACTGTCTCCGCCATCGGCTCCGAAGTGACCAAATTCAAGGTTGGCGACATCGCCGCCGTCGGTTGCATGGTCGACAGCTGCGGCGACTGTCCCAGCTGTAACGATGGCGAAGAACAGTACTGCAATCGCCAGCAGACCGTCTTCACCTACAACTCCGTCGGCAAGGATGGCAAGCCAACCTTCGGCGGCTATGGCGACCACATCACCCTGCTCGAGGACTTCGCACTCCGCGTCCCGAAGCAGCTTGACCCCGCCGCCGCCGCTCCCCTGCTCTGCGCCGGCATCACCACCTACAGCCCGCTGAAGCACTGGGGAGCAGGTCCCGGAAAGAAGATCGGCATCGTCGGTCTCGGTGGTCTCGGCCACATGGGCCTGAAGTTCTCGCATGCCTTCGGTGCGGAGACGGTGATGTTCACCACCTCCGCCAATAAGATCGAAGACGCGAAGAAGCTCGGCGCTGATGAGGTCATCCTGACGAAGGAGGCAAACTGGCACGCACCGCACGCCGGAACCTTTGACTTCATCCTTGATTGCGTCTCCGCCGAGCACGATATGACCCCCTACCTCGCGCTGCTGAAGCGGGACGGCGTCCTCTGCACGGTAGGCGTACCCGAAAAGCCGATGCAGATCCACGCGTTCTCCGTGCTCGCACGGCGCCACGTCACCGGCTCCATGATCGGCGGCATCGCCGAGACCCAGGAGATGCTCGACTTCTGTGGTGAGCACGGCATCGTCTCCGACATCGAGATGACCAGCTTCGACAAGCTCGACGAGGCCTGGGATCGCGTCGTCAAGGCGGACGTAAAGTACCGCTTCGTCCTGGATCTGAAGACCCTCAACAACTAAGGGGTTTGTCCTTCTCGAAGGGATGCTGCTTGGCTGAGCTTCTAGCGCAGACAGGCAGTGAAATAAGACAGCGGGTGTGGCGAAGGCTACACCCGCTTGCGTTTGTACCTTTGTTTGCTCATGAAAATGTAACCGCGCCGTGCATCTCACCCCATGACATGCAAGGATTGACGTAGGTGGACACCCCCGAGATCACGCCCGAAGTTATCCCAGCAGCCTCAACCGGAGGCTTCGGCCCGTTGCGGATCCCGCTCTTCCGCGACCGCTGGGTCGCCTCCACCGTCTCGAGCGTCGGAACCTGGATGCAGGACACAGCCGGAACCTGGCTGATGACCTCGCTGACCGCATCGCCCCTGCTGATCGCGCTGATGCAGACCGCCGCCAGCCTGCCCGTTCTCTTCCTCGGCCTGCTCGCCGGAGCGACCGCCGACGTCTTCGATCGCAGAAAGCTGCTGATCTTCTGGCAGGTCTGGATGCTCGGGTCGGTCGGCATCCTTGGCATCCTCACCTTCCTCGGGCACATCTCGCCGTGGGCGCTCCTCGCCTTTACCTTCCTGCTGAACATCGGCTCCGCCATGAATAACCCGGCATGGCAGGCGATCGTGCCCGAACTCATCCCGCGCGAGTTGATCCCGGACGCCGTCTCGCTGAACGCCGCGAGCAACAACCTGGCCCGCGCCGTCGGCCCCGCACTCGGCGGCCTCATGGTCGCCGCCTTCAAGAAGACAGACACCGGTGCCGGGTCGGTCTTCTTCCTCAACGCGATCTCCTTCGCCGGCGTCATCTGGGTCCTGGTCAACTGGAAGCGCATCCCGCTCTTCAAGAGCGCACTCCCCGCCGAGCGAATCGCCGGCTCCATGCGCGCCGGGCTGCGCTACATCCGCTACGCCCCGGCCCTGCAGGCCTCGCTGCTCCGCGCCTTTGTCTTTACCTTCTTTGTCTCCGCGGTCTGGTCGCTGCTGGCCGTCGTCGCCCAGCGTGATCTGCACCAGGGCGCGATGGGCTACGGCATCCTCAACGGCAGCCTCGGTGTCGGAGCCGTCATCGCCGCCAGCACGCTGCACCGCCTGCGGACCCGCTTCCCCGCCGACACGATCATCGCCGCCTCGACCGCACTCTACGTCATTACCCTGCTGATCCTGGCGTTTGTGAAGATCCCGGCAGTCGTTATCGCGACCCTCATCGTCGCCGGCTATGGCTGGACCAGCACCATGGCGACGCTGAATACCTCGGTCCAGCTCTCGGTCCCGGCATGGGTCCAGGCACGCGTCCTCGGAACCTACCTGATGACCTTCCAGGGCGGACTCGCTCTCGGAAGTATTCTTTGGGGCTTCCTCGCGGAGCATACCTCGACCACCACTGCACTCGCCTCCGCCGCGGCCGGTCTGCTCATCAGCTTC
>CAZZZQ010000508.1:0-3271 GCA_964658405.1 uncultured Sphingomonas sp. | reverse complement strand
GACGAGGCCTTTCTCGGCAAAGGTCCGGCACCCCACGCGGCGCTCTTCCACAACAATCACGACGGGACGTTTACCGATGTCTCGGCGAAGGCCGGTGTCCAGAACGATCGCTGGGGCTTCGGCGTCGCCGTCGGGGACTACGACAACGACGGCTGGCCCGACCTCTACGTCTCGAACTTCGGCAAGAACCGGCTCTTCCATAACAACCACGACGGCACCTTTACCGATGTTGCAGAGAAGGCCGGCGTCACGCTCGGCAACTGGTCGACCGGCGTCACATGGGGCGACTACGACGGCGACGGCAAGCTCGACCTCTTCGTCGCCGGCTACGTCCACTACGACATCGGCCAGCAGCCGGAGTCCGGCGGCAAGGCCTACAGCTTCTGCGAGTTCCGCGGCGAGCGGGTCATGTGCGGCCCGCGCGGTCTGAAGGGCGAGGGCGACCACCTCTTCCATAACAATGGCGATGGCACCTTCACCGACGTCAGCGAGAAGGCCGGGGTCGCGGATAAGGCCGGCTACTATGGCCTCGCCGCCGCCTTCGTGGACATCAATAATGACGGCAAGCCCGACCTGCTCGTCGCCGACGACTCAACCCCGAACTACCTCTACCTGAACAAGGGTGACGGCACCTTCGAGGACATCTCCTACGCCTCCGGCTACGCTCTCAACAAGGACGGCCGCGAGACCGCGTCGATGGGGATTGCGATCGGCGACTACCGCAACAATGGCCTGCTCGACCTGTACCACACGACATTTTCGGACGACTACAAGCCGCTCTACCGCAACGATGGCGACGCCAACTTCACCGACGTCAGCTACGAGGCCAACATCGCCGAGGTCTCGATCCCGTTTCTCGGCTGGGGCACGGCCTTTCTCGACTACGACAACGATGGCTGGAAGGATCTCTTTACCGTCAACGGCCACGTCTATCGCGGCGCGGACAAGAGCGCGTGGGGAACCTCTTGGGCGCAGCGCCCACTGCTCTTCCGCAATATCAAGGGCACGAAGTTTGAGCTGGTTCCTGCGGTCGAGGGGACCGGCCTGGCCGAGGTGATGACCTCACGCGGCATGGCCTTTGGCGACCTCTTCAACGATGGCCGGGTCGACGCCGTCGTCAACAACATGGACGCCACCCCGGCCCTGATGCGCAACGTCACGGCGGAGACGAACCACTGGGTCGCCTTCCATCTGATCGGCGGCCCGAAGAGTCCACGCGATGCGACCGGGTCGACCATCTATCTCACGGCGGACGGCGTCAATCAGCGCGAGGATATCTTCAGCGGCGGCAGCTTTGCCTCCTCCTCCGACCCGCGTCCGCACTTTGGAATCGGAGCGGCGACAACGGTCGAAAAGGTGGAGATTCGCTGGCCCGACGGGTTCAGGGAGACAATCACGCTCCCCGCGGTAGACCAGATGTTTACGGTTGTAGAGGGGAAGGGAGTTCAGACACGCGCAAAGTAAAACTGCCGGATCGTGGATCCGGCAGCCTGTACCTTACTTTTCGTTCTCGTCTTTGCTGTCGTTCTCGTTCTTCGTATCGTCTTCGACTTCGACGGAGTGCTCTTTCTCAAACGCCTTGACGTGCGCCGTCTTCTCTTCAGCATCGGCCTTCGCCAGGCTTGCCTGATCGATCAGGTTGTCGCCGGCATCCTTCACATTGCCCCACGCCTCACGGGCCTTGCCCTTGATCTGGTCTTCCTGGCCGGCAATCTTCAGGCCTTCATCGCCGACAAGCGTTCCGCTCGCCTCTTCGATCCGGCCGCCAATCTTCTGTAGAACACCCTTTACCTGTTCGCCGTTCATCGATAATCCTCCGTGCTACCTCTCATTGGGTGCGCGAGCGGGAGCACGGGTTGGCCGACGTCAGCTACTGGATGCCGAGCTTGCTCTGCAGCTGTTCGAGCGACATCCCCTTTGTCTCCGGATAGATAAAGAGCACGACGAAGAACTGTAGCGCCATCATCGCGGCGAAGAAGGCAAACGGCGTCCCGCCCGAGGCCTTCGCCATGATCGGGAAGAGCAGCGAGATAATGGCGTTCATGATCCAGTGTGAGGACGAGCCGAGACTCTGCCCCTTCGCCCGCACGCGGTTCGGAAATACCTCCGAGATATACACCCAGATGACCGCGCCCTGCGAGAGCGCGAAGAAGGTGATGTACGCCGCCAGCAGCCACACCAGCAGGTTCTGATGGCTGTTTGTGAAGAAGATCGCTGCCACGCCGCCCAGGCAGACGGCTGTTCCGACGCTTCCGACCAGCAGCAGGGTCTTGCGGCCGATCTTGTCGATCAGCGACATTCCCAGCAGCGTCGCCAGCAGGTTGATCAGCCCGATAATGACCGTCTGGAGCGCCCCCGAGAGCTGGCTGAAGCCGGCCGCCGAGAAGATGAAGTTCGAATAGTAGAGGATCGCGTTGATCCCGGAGAGCTGGTTGAAGAGCCCGATCGTCACCGCCAGGAAGATCGGCAGCCGGTACTTGGCCTGGAAGAGCGACTCGGCCGCGGCCCCGCGCTCCATGTGGATCGAATCCATGATCTCCTGCAGCTCAGCCTCGGAGTCGGGCGAACCCATCATCTTCAGGACCTCGAGCGCCTCGTCCGTCTTGTTCTGCGTGACCAGCCAGCGCGAGCTTCGCGGAATGCCGTAGAGCATGATCAGGAAGAGGATCGACGGGATGCCGGCAACGCCCAGCTGCCAGCGCCACTGCATCGCCATCATCGCCGGATGCGAGAGGAAGAAGTTGGCGATCAGGAAGTTCGAGAGGTATGCCAGCAGGATGCCGAGCACGATGTTGAATTGGAAGAGGCCGACCATGCGGCCGCGCCACTTCGCCGGGGCCAGCTCCGCGATATAGACCGGGCCGAGTACGGAGGAGCCGCCGATTCCCAGACCGCCGATCAGGCGGAAGATCATCAGCGAGGGCCAGTTCCACGCCAGCGCCGTGCCGACGGCGGAGATCGTATAGAGGATGGCCATGATCCGCAGCGCCTCGCGGCCGCCGATCTTCTGGCCGAGTACACCGGCCGTCATTGCCCCGATGACCGTTCCGACCAGCCCGATAAAGACCGTCAGGCCCAGCGTGTACGGCGTCAGGCTGAAGACGGTCGTCAGCTGCTGCGTGGTTCCTGCGATGACTGCGGTATCAAACCCAAAGAGCAGGCCGCCCAATGCGCCAACGATCGTGCTGCGAAACAGGTACGGGGTCATCTTCATCAGTGCGGCTACTCCGGGGAAGTCAGGATCCTCAAAAGGATATAGGTTTCAGCGACT
>CAZZZQ010000507.1:0-3272 GCA_964658405.1 uncultured Sphingomonas sp. | reverse complement strand
CCCACGATGCGCAGGCAACGCCCCAGCCGAGGACCAGGTCGCCCTTGCGCATGGAGCCGATCTTCGGATTGCGCTGCGACCAGCCGAACTTCTGCGAGCCCTGCTCGAGACACTCCTTCAAATGGCGCGACGAGAAGGGCTTGTTCTTCTCCTCATCGGTCAGCGTATCGAGCGACAGCCGCAGCGCGACCGGATCCATGTTTAGCTTGATCGCAAGCTCATCGATCGCCGACTCCAGCGCAAACAGGCCGGGCACGGCACCCGGGCCGCGCATCGGCGTTGGCGTTCCCACGTTCCGCTTGACCAGGGCGGCGGTAATCTGCAGGTTCGCGACGCTGTAGAGGAAGGGCGTCGCCTCCCCGCAGTTCTCGCCGATCTCGTCCGTCAGCGAGGTGTGATTCCGATAGTCCTGCCGGAGCGAGACGAGCTTGCCCTCTTTCGTCGCCCCCAGCCGCATCCGCTGCTGCGTACGCGGCCGATGCCCGACGTCGGTAAACATCATCTTGCGCGAGAGCGTCAGCTTGACCGGCCGGGTCAGCTGCCGGGCCGCCGCCGCAGCCAGCGCCGAGTGCGGCCACGGGAAGAGCTTGCAGCCAAACCCAGACCCGATATACCGGGAGATAACTTGAACATTCTCCTTCGGCACACCGAGCACCTGTGCCATGACCGATAGGTGGTTCATGACGCCCTGCGACGACTCGTACAGCGTAACGTTCTTCCCATCCCACACCGCGACCGTGGCATGCATCTCCATCGGATTATGCGTCTCGGCTGGGGTCACATAGGTCTCATCGACCTTCACGGCAGCCGAATCGAACGCCCCATCCGGGTCGCCACGATGGCTCTTCACCGTTGGACCATCCGGCTCACCGACCTTGGGAAGCGGGTCATCAAGCTTCGTCGAAACATTGAGCGGGGAGGCCGTGTACTGCACCTTCACCGCCGCGGCCGCAGCCTGCGCCTGCTGAAAGGTCTCGGCAATCGCGACCGCGACATACTGGCCCCAATAGCTGATCGTCTCGTCTTCGAGCGGTGGCCGCGCCTCACTGGGACGCCCGCCATTCTTCGCCACGCGGAAGAGTGGACCGATGTTGCCGTGGTGCAGCACCATCACGACGCCGGGCATCCTCTCAGCGGCCGAGGTGTCCAGACTCCGAATCGTTCCGCTGGCGATCGTGCTGCAGACCGGGACCGCGTAGACCATGCGAGGGAAGTTATAGTCCGACGCGTACATCGCCGAGCCAGACGTCTTGAACGGCCCATCGATGCGCGAGAGCGACGACCCGATGATGGCCGAGGGCTTCACCTGCGGAACCTCGACGGGTTCAAGGGTGTAGCTGACGTCCGATCCGATTAGCTCCAGAAACTCGCTGTCCATACCTGCATCTCCTGTTGCCCTGCTCGTTGCCGTTCATCTAGGCGGTTGTGGTCGCGAGCGTCAGAGCCCGCACCAGGCATCGCTTCGAAAGCTCCACCTTGTAGCCGTTCTCACTCTGCGGATGGGCGTTCTTCATCGCCGCATCGGCCGCGTGGCGGAAGGCGGCAGCGTCGACGCTCGCGCCCTCAAGTGCCTTCTCGGCCTCGAGCGAGCGCCACGGCTTTGTGCCGACTCCGCCGAGCGCGACGCGCACCCGCTTGATCTTCTTGCCGTCGACCTCGACCACGACCGCCGCCGAAGCCAGCGCAAACTCGTAGGCCGCCCGATCCCGCAGCTTCAGATACAGCGATTTCGTTCTGGGCTGCGGCGCAGGCAGCGAGACGCCGGTAATCAGGTCGCCCGGCTCCAGCAGATTCTCGCGGTTCGGCGTACTGCCCGGCTCCAGGTAGAAGTTGTGGATCGGGATGTTCCGCTCGCCCTTCGTACCCTGGATATGAATCGTCGCCTCGAGCGCCGTCAGCGCGACGTTCATGTCCGATGGATTGGTGGCAATGCACTCCTTACTTGTGCCAAGGATCGCCAGCATACGGTTGTGGCCATCGATGGCGGAGCATCCCGTCCCCGGTTCGCGCTTGTTGCAGACGTGCGCGGTGTCGCGGAAGTAGACGCAACGCGTTCGCTGCAGCAGGTTGCCGCTGGTCGTCGCCATGTTGCGAAGCTGCGGCGAGGCCCCCGAAAGCAGCGCCTGCGAGAGCACGGTGTAATCCCGCATCACCACTGGATGATGCGCGAGATCAGAGTTCCGCACCAGGGCGCCGATCCGGAGGCCACCGCCCGGAAGCGGCTCGATCTGGTCGAGCGGAAGGCCGTTGATGTCGACGACCACCTTCGGCCGTTCGACGCTCAGCTTCATCAGGTCGATCAGCGTCGTACCCCCGGCGAGAAAGCGGACATCCGCCCCCTGCTGCGAGGTGGAGGACTTTGCCCCCGCCTGGATCGCCTGCGACACGCTTGCCGCTGCATTGAACTTGAACTGCTCCATAAAGGGTGCTCCTGCTAAGCCTGTTTGCGCGCCTGCTGGACGGCGGCGACGATGTTTGGATATGCGCCGCAGCGACAGATGTTGCCGTACATCGCCTGCTTGACGTCGTCGTCCGAGGGACCGACGTTCTCCTTCAGCAGCGCGACCGCCGACATGATCTGGCCGGAGGTGCAGTAGCCGCACTGGAAGCCGTCATGCTCGATAAACGCCGCCTGCATCGGGTGCAGGTGATCCGGCTGGCCGATGCCCTCGATCGTCGTAATCTCATCGTTTGGGTGCATGGCCGCGAAGGACAGGCAGGAGTTCACGCGGCGGCCATTGACGTGCACCGTGCAGGCGCCGCACTGGCCATGGTCGCAACCCTTCTTCGTCCCGGGCATGTCGAGGTTCTCGCGCAGGCAGTCGAGCAGCGTCGTCCGCGGATCGAGATTGAGTTTATGCTGCTTGCCGTTGACCTTCAGCGTCACCGGCATCATTCCGGAGGCGGCATTGATGGCCTCGTCGGTCGCTACTGCCGGAGCAGTCTGGGTGGCTGCGAGCAGCGGCTGTGTCGTCGCCGCCAGGCCGGCGGCGCCAAGGTGCGACAGGAAGGAGCGGCGGGAGACTTTGCCGAGCAGCTGCTGCTTCTCCCCGGCGTCGCCCGGTTCCTTGTCGAGGTGGTTTTGCTCTGGATCGAGCGGCTTCTGTGACATCAGTCCCCCCTGTCGAGCAGGCCAATCAATGCGTCCATTCTGACGGTTCGAGGCCTCGGGACGCAAACCGCCACCCGAAGCCTCTTACGTTTCAGTCAGATCGCATGAGGCAAGTCTCCTCAGCGCAGCAGCGCTGACGCCGCCCAGAGGACCGGGGCCT
>CAZZZQ010000506.1:0-3277 GCA_964658405.1 uncultured Sphingomonas sp. | reverse complement strand
CTGAGTCGCACCCCTGTCCCGCTACTGCACGTGCCCACTGTACCAGTCGAGCACATGCTGCAGAAGTGCTTCCTGATGATCACGCTCGGCAAACACATGCGGCTCACGTGGGAATCGCACCATTTGCGCCTCGCGTCCCATAAAGCGTAGACCGTAGTAAAACTCCTGCCCCTGGGAGATCGGCACACGTTCATCGGCTTCGCCATGGACAACCAACACTGGCGTCTTCACCTGGTCAAGGTACGTGACTGGTGAGTGCTTGCGGTACATCTCATGATGCGTGGCGAAGTCTCCGAAGTAGCCCTCCAGAAAGCTCGGAGCGATGTCTGTAACGGTCGCCATCGATACAAGGTCCGTTACACCCGCCCCGACGATCGCTGCCTTGAAGCGAGCCGTGTGGGTCACGGTCCACGAGGTCATAAAACCGCCATAGCTCCAACCGCCTGCCACCATCTTGTCCGCGTCTGCAATTCCTTCAGCGACGACGAAGTCCGCGCCGTCCATCTCGTCCTGAAAGTCTGCGCCGCCCCAGTCCTGAAAGTTGATCTCCGTGAACCCCGTTCCCTGCCCATCTGAACCACGAGGATTTGGCAGCAGGACCGCCCAACCATGCGATGCCATCATCTGCGCCCAGTCGTGCCATGAGCCCAGCCAGCCCTTCTCCCAGGCGCCCTCAGGACCACCATGGAATTGCACCAGCGTCTTGTAGCGCTGGCCTTTCACATAACCGGCTGGCAGGACGAGCACCCCATAGATCGGGCGACCGTCGCGCGTGCTCTTCCAGCGCACCTCCTGCACCTTGCCAAGCTGCCACGTTTTAACCTGCGGGTTCGACTCCGTCAGCGTCTCCCAGTTCTTTCCGCGCAACATGGTCACCTCCGGTGGATGCTCCTCGCTTCCCGTGGCGAATGCAATCACACTGCCGTCGTGGGAGAGCGAGTAATCGTTCAGCGTCGACGCATGCTCAACCAGCACCTTTACTGCACCCGTCGCAGGAGTGACCTCACCCAGGACCGCCGTCGTTCCCTTGACGCCAGTCGCCAGGAGCCGCTTTCCATCGCTCGTCCACTGCATGCGCTGCCAGGTCGCAGGCACCTCGCTCTCTACAACTCGCTCTTTACCGCCGCTCAGTTCCTCGACGATCGGCAGACCCGTGATGGTCTTCTCCGTCATCTTGCTGAAGGACACATAGCGGCCATCCGGAGACCACCGCACTGACTGTGAAGCTGCGTGCTCCGCCAGCGTGCGTTCAACGTCTCCTGTCGCTGCGTTCAGAATCTGTACCTTCGATACGCGCCAGTAGTCATCCAGCTTCGGCGTAGGAGAGATGCGCGTAATGAAGTGCTTCATGTCCGGGGACCAGTCAAAGTCACACAGATTTCTTTCGCCCTCTGTCACCAGGGTGGCGGTTCGAGTTGCGATGTCGTATACGTAGAGCCGGTCGAAGCGATAGTCGTTATCCACACGTCGGTCGTCGATCTTCTTCTCTTTGCGTTCAGCCTGCGCGGACGTGTCGGTATCCGCTCGAACGAAGGCGATCTTCATTCCGTCAGGGGACCACCGGAATGCCTTGATCTCGCCGGGCAGATTTGTCAGTGGAGTTGCCTCACCCTGGCCTGCCGGCAGGATCCAGAGTTGCGCGCCCGGTTTGGCATCTTTTTTAGGATCGTTCTTCAACGCCTCCACCAGCTCGGGCCTCTTCTCGACCCGTGAAAGTGCGAACTGAAATGGGCTCGCTCCTTTGAGCCGGATTGGATTCTTTCGTGTCGAAAGGAATGCAATCTGTCGTCCGTCCGGAGACCATGCCGGGGATGAATCTGCACCGTCGCCGGTCGTCAGGACGTGGGCTGAACCAGGCTGCGCCGCATCCGCCAGCCAGAGCGACTCCATCCTGGGCTCCGTGGCCGGTTGCGGCGTCTGCACGCTGTATACGACCTGTGTGGAGGCAGGCGAAAGGTCCACCTCGGCTACTCGCTTCAGCGTGACGATGTCGTGCGGGGTCACGGTGTGATCTTGTGCAAAGGCAGCTATTGAAGCTCCGGCCATCAGCATACTCAGACTCAAGCTTGCGGTAAATCGCATTAATGATCTCTCCCTTATTGAGCAATGGTTTGCAAGGAAACAATGGGATGCCATCTGACTGGCATCCCATCGTAAGCATGGCAATTGAAGTTAGAACTTATACTTCAGCGCGAGTTGGATCTGACGTGATGTTCCAAAGCCCATCGTGTTTCCGAAGGTGCTTGTAATCAAGCCGAAGCTGGCCGAGGTGGGTGTCCATGCCACATTCGGAAAGCCGAAGTTTGCATGGTTCAAGATGTTGAAGAACTCCGCACGGAACTCAAGATCATGACGCTCCGTAATGTGAGTGTTCTTCAACAACGACAGGTCCAGCTGGTTGAATTTCGGACCATAGATCGTATTGCGTCGCGAGTTGCCAAAGGTGCCGGCAGCCGGTGTGGTCCATGCTGCACGGTTCAGGAACGAGATGTTCCCTGCACTGTTCAGCACGCGCGGAACATACAGCGAAGTACCAGCGACCACATCAGGACGCTGATTGACGAAGTTCGAATTGCCATAGCTGTTGATACCTGACATCGCCACGCTTGAGGTAACACCACTGCGGAAGATACCCAGCGAGTTGACGCTCCATCCTGACACGGCTTTCTTGACGACGGGGTTTGAGGTGCCCAGGAAGGTATGACCCTCGCCCATCGGCAGCGCATACACCATGCTGAAGCTCAGGTTGTGGCGTACGTCGCCAGAGCCGTTTCCACGCTCAGCCTTTAGATTGTTGGCGTCCTGCGGATCGCTCGAATACAGCCCCTGGTCCTGAACGTCATCGATGACGTGGCCATAGCTGTAGTTCGCGCTGCTGTTCAGGGCGCTGCCGATACGCTGTTTGTACTGCGCCTGGAATCCGCTGTAGCTTGAAAATCCTGAGTTGGTTTGCAGATAGATGTTGCCAAAGTTCGTGTTCGGACGTCTGGTTGTGTTCTGTATGTAAGTGTTCGGATTGATCTGTCGCCAAAGGTCGACTCCATGATTGCCGACGTAACCCAGCTGAACCGCGGCTCCGCGTCCGAGATCCTGGGCGACTCCAAGGTTCCACTGGATGCTATAGATATCCGGCTTTTGCGTCGGGAAGCCGTACACATTCGACGTCGCCGATCCACCGACCAGCAGGCTGCTGAACGAAGGATAGGAGAGCCCGGGATTGGCAGCCTGTGTGAGCGAGATATTGCCGGCAACATTATTCAGAGGAACGTTGTAGGCA
>CAZZZQ010000505.1:0-3279 GCA_964658405.1 uncultured Sphingomonas sp. | reverse complement strand
CAATACCCATCTGATTGGAGCTCTATCCTACGACCGATCAGCGGGCAACAGCGGCACCCAGGAGAGCCTTATGAAGACCTGCAAGAAGCTTTTTGTACAGCTGATGGAAGACGAGTCCGGGCAGAGCCTGATCGAGTATGCGCTGGTCGCGGGCATCATCGGTCTGGGTGCGGTGGTTGCAATGACGAGCCTCAGGAACCATATCGCAAGCGCCTTCAACTCCGTCAGCAATACCCTGCACAACGCACTCTGAACGCATGCTTCAACAGCAGCCGTAATGCCCGGGGGTACGGGTGCGAGCACTCATCGGACCCGTACCCCCAACTCTCTCAAACCTTGCGATGCAGTCGACGGAGCCGCTTCATGATGGACGGATCACACGGGATCTTCTTCGCTGCCTCGGCCCTGGTCTGCGCCACGATCGCCTCGGTGCATGACCTGGACGAACGTCGAATCCCGAACCTGCTGACGGGCCCTTCGATCCTCATCGCTCTTCTGCTGCATCTCGCACTCGGAGGTGTATCGCAGATGCTGTTCGCCGCGCTCGCCGGAGCGGTTGCCGGTGGCCTGCTCCTGATCTTCATGATTGCCGGCGGCATGGGCGCGGGAGACGTCAAGCTGATCGCTGCGATCGGCTGCTTCGTAGGACTGCCACCGCTCGGTCTGCTTCTGCTGACGACGACGCTCTGTGGAGCTGCCTTCAGTGTGGCAATCGCGATCCGCCACGGAAGGCTCCGCCAGACGCTAGCGAACTCCTGCGCAATCGTTCATCACCACCAGCAGCACGGCCTCGCGACCAATCATGATCTGGACGGTGGCCTGCGAATGCCCTTCGCACTCCCCATCGCCGCGGGCTGCCTGGTCACGACCGCAATGCAGATCTGGGCAGCTTAGGTGAACAATCCGCGCCGGCTTACGACCGCTCTCCTCGTTGCCCTCCTCTTCTCGGGCGGCTTCACCTACCTGCTGAGCCGCCGCATGCAGCACCAGGCGGAGCGGCAGATGGCCGAGACCATTCGCTACGTCGCACCGATCCGCGCGTTGAAACCGGGTGAGGTCTTGAGGGTAGACGATCTTCATCTGATCGCATGGCCGGCCGGAAGCCCTGTGCAGGGCGGCGTTACAACAATCACCGAGGCCGTCGGCCGCGCCTCAATCTATCCCCTCGACCCCGGGCAGCCGGTGCGCGATCGTGAACTGACCGCACGCGGTGCCGACCCCGGACTTGCCAGCCGCATCCCCGACGGTATGCGTGCGATCGCGCTCCGAACCGATGAGGTCGTCGGGGTGGCGGGGTTCCTTGTCCCCGGATCGCACCTCGACGTTCTCGTGACCTACCGGATGGCGCAGTCGCCCGACCCCGTCACTGCAATCGTGCTTGAGAACGCAGAGGTGGTAGCGGCCGGCCACCAGGTCGAGCCCGAACCGGAGGGCAAGGCCGCGAGCGCCACCGTCGTCACCCTTCTCCTGACCCCGCAGCAGGCCGAGCGCGCGGTCCTCGCGAGCACCCAGGGCACGGTCCACTTCATCCTGCGCAACGGCGTGGACAGGGGCCAAAGCGATGCCCCGCCGATCAGCCTCTCGCAGCTCGGCAGCACACCGGCTGTAAAGTCAGGTCCGGGCACTTCATCGCATCGCTCACCTCGCCCCACAGCGCAGCCCTTCCAGATCGAGACCGTTCTCGGCGACCAGGCCGGCGCCGGCCAGCCCACCAGGAGCACGCAGCCATGATCCTCGCACGTATCCTGATTTACCTTGCACTCCTCGCGACGTTCCTGCCGGCCTTCGCCTCGTCGGCGGAGAGTGCGCACGTCTTCGTCGACATGCATCGCGGTGATGTCTCTGAGACGCTCCACCTCGCCCTGGGCCGCTCTCTCATCCTCACTACGCAAACTCCTTTGAAGCGGATCTACATCGGCAATCCGGCAGTCCTGCAGTCCTACGCATCCGGGCCTACGGAGCTCGTCCTCACCGCGAAGGCATGCGGACTCAGCAGCCTTGTCCTCTGGGACGCCGATGGCCGCACACACCTGTACACCTTCTCGAGCGACCTCGACTCCGCCGATGTTCAGAACGCCTTCACCACCGCCTTCCCTGGGACCGCCATCAGCGTGGAGGCTCGCGAAGGGAAGCTCTTCCTCTCCGGCACCGTCCCTACGGATGCTGCGCTTGACGCTGCCTCGAAGATGGCCGGCTCCTACGCTCGCGAGGTCGTCAACGGTCTGCATGTCGTTGCCGTCCATGGAAGACAGGTCCAGTTGAAGCTCCGCATCATCGAGGTCGACCGATCCCGTGCGGAGCAGTTCGGCATCAACCTCTTCACCGGCGGCTCACGGACGGCCATGGGAACCTCAACACAGCAGTTCCCCAGTGCCCTGAACTCCGGCGATGCAACCCCGACCTCGGGCGGAGTGACGGCGACGGATCCCCTCAATTTCTTCCTCTACAACTACAAACTGAACCTCGGCATGACGATCAAGGATCTGGAGTCCAAGCAGATCCTGCAGGTGCTCGCCGAGCCGACCCTGACCACGCTTAGCGGCGTTCCCGCGCGCTTCCTCTCGGGCGGCGAGTTTCCCGTGCCCGTTGTCCAGGGAGGCACCGCCAACTCCACCGCGATCACCATCATGTACAGACCCTACGGCGTCCGCGTTGACTTCACCCCCACGGTCAATCCCGACGGGACCATCCGGCTTAAGGTCGCACCGGAGGTCAGCGCGCTGGACTATACCAACTCCGTCACCATCTCAGGCTCAGTCATCCCCGCCCTCTCCACGCGGCGCGCCGAGACTGAGGTCGAGATCCGCAATGGTGAGAGCTTCGTTGTCTCGGGAATCCTCGATCACCGCACTACCAATAGTCTTGGAGCAGTTCCCGGCATCTCGAACGTTCCCATCCTCGGCCAGCTTTTCAAGTCGAAGAACATCAACCACTCCGTCGTCGAGCTGATCGTCCTGGTCACCGCAACCATCGTCGACCCACTGACCGAACGGCAGAACATCACCGAACCGGCCATGGCTGTTCCGAACATGGAGAGCAACGTCTTCGATGCACGCCTGAAGTCTTCGCGGGATGCATCCACCACGGCTGCACCGGAAGCAGTGAAACCATGAACCTCGCTCCACGCTTTCTCTCCACCCGGAACAAAGAACAAAACTCCCAGGCCGTCTTCTGCGTCTGTGCGGACGACGATCAGATCGACGCGGCCGTTACTGCCGCCACCGACCATCAGCGACATCCTCGTCAACACCTTCGACACCGTCTACGTCGAGCGTCGCG
>CAZZZQ010000504.1:0-3283 GCA_964658405.1 uncultured Sphingomonas sp. | reverse complement strand
TCGGAGTTCTGCTTCCGCATCCTTCAGGATGTTGCCGGCGACGCCGTTGAAAAGACACAGTGGATCGCACTCGGTACTTCCATCAGCGAGTTTAATTTCGACGCAGCATTAATTCAGCTCAAGCAGATCGAGATCCACTGCGCACAGATCGGGGATAAACGTTGAACCAGGCCGAGCCCAAGAAAACCATCCTCCTTGTAGATGACGCGCCTGCAAATATCCAGATTGTGAACTCGATCCTGAAGGACCTCTACAAGATTCGCATCGCCACCAACGGCGAAAAAGCGCTCGAACTGGCCGTGCTCGCACCTCCGCCCGACCTTATCCTGCTCGACGTAATGATGCCCGGAATCGATGGCTATGAGGTCTGCAGGCGGCTGAAGCTCGACCCTGCAACACGCGAGATTCCAGTGATCTTCCTGACCGGCCAGAACGAGGTCGAGGACGAGACGAAGGGCTTCGAGGTCGGCGCGGTGGACTACATCCACAAGCCCTTCTCCCCTGCCGTCGTGACGGCACGCATCCACACGCATCTGGTTCTGCGTGGAGTCCGCGAACAGCTTGCTCTGCAGCTAGCAGAGATCCAGAAGGAACTCCAGACAGCACGGGAGATTCAACACTCCATTCTTCCGGACAAGATCCCTGCGATGGCCGGGTTGGACATCGCCGCCCGCTACCTCCCCATGACCTCCGTCGCGGGCGACTTCTATGACTTCATCGTCGTCGACGCAACGCACTTGGGAATTCTTGTAGCGGATGTCTCCGGCCATGGAATGCCCGCTGCGCTGATCGCCTCGATGCTGAAGATCGCGCTCTCGACCCAGGTACCGCATGCCGCTGACCCCGCAGAGGTCTTGTCAGGCCTCAACCAGGCACTCTGCGGAAAGTTTCAGACCCACTTCGTCACTGCGACTTACATCTTCCTCGATATGGAAAAGATGACTCTCACCTACGCCGGTGCGGGCCATCCTCCCCTGTTGATCTGGGGCGGCTCTTCCGACGTGCTGCGTTCGATCGAGAGAAACGGTCTGTTCCTGGGAAGATTCTCCTTTGCGACCTACACCTCTGTAGAGATCGCACTCGACCATGCAGATCGCATCCTGCTCTATACCGACGGCATTCCCGAAACGGCCGACCCGGCAGGAGTGGAGTTCGGCGCGGCTCGCTTCAAGGAGTTTCTTGAATCAGACAAGACAACCAGTTCTGACCAGTTCGCCGACGGTCTCCTCGCTGAGTTGTCGAACTGGTCCGCTCGCGCATCGGCCGCCGATGTGGATGACGACATGACCATCGTAGCCATTCGAATCATCTAGCCCAAACTACGTTCACTCATAAACCAGATTCTCGCCCCCGCCGCCTCGTGGGCGAATCTGCCGTGTCCGCGATACACTTTCAGCTATCCCGAATCGTCTGAGGTCCGAACCATGCGAAGCTCTCTCCGCGCCGCTATCATGCTCCTCGCCACCGCACCGGCCCTCGCCCAGAGCGCAGCCGCGCCCGATTATGCCGCCGCCGGCAAGCTCTGGTGGTCGCACATCCAGTACCTCGCCTCCGACGAACTCAAGGGCCGCCAGACCGGCAGCGATGGCTATAACAAGGGCGCCGCCTTTGTCGTCGACCACTTCAAGCAGTATGGCCTGAAGCCGGCCGGCACCGAGGGCTTTCTGCAGCCGGTCAACTTCGACGTCACGCGCGTGCTGGCCGCCGAATCGAGCGCATCGCTGACCGGCAAAGGCACCACTGAGACCCTCGCCGTTGGCCCCGACATCCTGCTCGGCTCGCGAATCACGAAGCCTGCGATCATCGACGCGCCCATGGTCTTCATCGGCTATGGCCTGCACATGCCGGACGTTCACTATGACGACTTCGCCGGCCCGGACGGCAAACCGCTCGACCTGAAGGGGAAGGTCATCGTCTACCTCAACGGCGGTCCCGCCGATGTCCCCGCACCGCTGAAATCGCACGCCAGGGCCGCCGAGTTTGCAAAGTCCGCCGCAGCCGCCGGGGCCATCGCCGCCATCACCATCCCGATTCCGCGCGGCATGGACATTCCGTGGGAACGGCAGATCCTCCTCTCGACGCAGGACCGCATGCGCCTCGCCGACGCCGACATGCAGACGCCCGGCCCGATCGTCACCGGCAGCTTCAATCCGGCGCAGGCCGAGAAGCTCTTTGCCGGCTCCGGCCACACCTTCGCCGAGATCCTCGCCCTAGGCAACGAAGGCAAGCCGCTCCCAGGCTTCCCGCTTGCCCTCTCGTTCCGCGCAAAGGTCGTGACGCAGAACGCGAAGGCGGTCTCGCCGAACATCATCGGCAAGCTTGAAGGAACCGACCCGACGCTGAAGGATCAATACGTCCTCGTCTCCGCGCACCTCGACCACATCGGCGTCGGCGCGCCCATCAACGGAGACCCGATCTATCACGGCGCCATGGACGATGCCTCGGGCGTCGCCTCCGTCCTCGAGATCGCCCATGCCATCACCGCCTCCGGATTCAAGCCAAAGCGGTCGATCCTCTTCGTCATCTTCACCGCTGAGGAGAAGGGCCTGCTCGGCTCGCACTTTTACGCCGAGCACCCCAGCGTGCCGAAGGCCGCGATCGCCGCCGACCTGAACATGGACATGTTTCTGCCGCTCTACCCCATGCACTACGTCATGATCCAGGGCGTCAACGAGAGCTCGCTCGGCGCCAACGCACGGGCCGTCGCAAAGACCCTCGGCTACGAGGTCACAACTGACCCGTATCCTGATCGCAACTCCTTCATCCGCACCGACCAGTACAGCTTCGTCCGCGCCGGAATCCCCGCCATCGCGATGAAGGTGGGCTTCGCGCTCGGCAGCCCAGAGCAGCAGATGGAGAAGGACTGGCGCACCAACCGCTACCACTCCCCCGCCGATAACCTCTCGCAGCCGGTCGACCTGGACTCCGCCGCGCACTTCGACGAGTTCATGGTGAAGCTGGCCGAGAGCGTCGCCGACGACCCGACACGTCCGAGCTGGGAGGCCACAAGCTTCTTCCGCCGCTACGCCACGAAATAGGCAGCGAACAGGAGCCGCCCATCCTTGCAGCGTCCTCGCAAGGGTGGGATTTCTCCGCCGCCCGCTGCTACCATCTCCACATGGTCCGCATCACCGCTCTGCTCTGCACCCTGCTCACGCTTCCGCTTGCCGCCCAGCTCGGGACGCTTCCGCTTACTCCGCGAAACGGCATCGATCCGCTTGCACCTCAGCGCGAGGTCATCACGAACCCGCTCGCGCAGCCGACCCTCTCGCCGGGCCTCATG
>CAZZZQ010000503.1:0-3286 GCA_964658405.1 uncultured Sphingomonas sp. | reverse complement strand
CTTTTTAGCTCCAGCTGCGACCGCAAGCTTCTTCAGGTCAAGCTCTGCGTCGCCCGGAATCACTGCGAAGACATGGCTGCCCGGCGTCACCGCTGCCAGGAGCGTCTTGAAGACCTGCTCAGGCGGCAGGCCAATCTTCTTTGCGACGGAGACAGCCGTCAGGTCGTCCAGATCGACCTCGTAGGACTGAAGCCGATACGAGATGCCGAGGGCATCGAGCTGGCGCACTGCGTTCGTCTTTCCGATCGGCTTCATCAGCTGGCCACGGCCTTTGCCTGCAGGTCGACGATCTGGCCGGACCGCATGGTCAGCGTCGTGTCGGCCAGCGGATCGGCAAGCCGCGCCTGGTGGGTCGTCATCAGGATCGTCCGCGAGCCGCTTCCGCCGCTGACCGGCCAGGTCCGGAAGTCAGCCAGCAGCTCCACCATCTGGTTTGCCGAGTCGACATCGAGATTCGAGAAGGGCTCGTCAAGCAGCAGGAGTTCGGGATCCGCCTGCAGAACCCGCGCGAGTGAGGCCCTCTGCCGCATCCCCTGCGAATATTGCCCGACCGGACGTGCCAGCGACGGGTCGAGCCCGACGGCACGAAGCGCCATCTCCGGACTGGCAACGCAGTCGCAGCCTTCGTCGCGGTGCAGCCCGGCAAAGTACTTGAGATTTTCCATGGCGGAGAGTTCGTCGTAGAGCATGGGCGCATGGCTCATATACGCGATGCGCCGGCGCTGCTCCTGCGGGCTGCTGGCAAAGGTCTGGATGGTTCCGCGGGTGGGCGTAATCAGGCCCGCGATCAATCGGAGCAGCGTGGATTTACCCGCACCGTTTTCGCCCAGGATCACCGTGCAGGTGCCGGCCTCTACCATCAGCGAAACATGCCGCAACGCCGCGAAGGTGCCGTAGATCTTGGCGACATCCTTCAATTCAACGACCGGCGCACCCAGACGCGGGGTTCCGGCGGCATTTTGCTTCCCGATCTGGCAGAAGAGCGGTTCCATGGTCTGGTTGGAGTATAGAGGGTCCGCGCGACGAACCCTGGCGATCCGTGGAAGCTGGCCTAGCGTGTGGCGGGAAGAATCGCGGTCGCGGTCGTGGTCGGCTTTGGCGCCTTCATATCGGCAGGCGCATACTTCGAGGCGCACTTTGCCTGGAGCTGCGTGGCATGGAAGACCCCATCGCGGCTGTAGGTCCCGACCGCAAGCGCCTGGGCGTCGTCCTTGAACGTATCCGGCGGCGGCTCAGATCCCTGGTAGACCACGTCAAGCTTGTTGCCCTGCTCGAGCAGCGTGAAGTGCGCGTTCGTGCCGGCCCGGTGGATGCTGCCCGGAGCCACATTTCCCGCCACGCGAAGGTGCCGCACATAGGCCTTGTCGCCCATGCCGTGCAGCTCGCCGATGGTCACGTAGTAGCTTTTGTTCGCCTGGACACCGGTGTAGGAGAGATACCCGACCGTGCCGAGCACGATGACGGAGGCGAGGACGATCTTGACGGGGCTCTTCGAGGCTGCACTCATGACTGTCTACCAGTTTAGTCCATCGCTACACCGGGTCAATCCACCGGAAGGAGGAGCGTTGGCCGCATCAAGCCTAAACCGTCTGCTTCAAACAGCCTGAAGGTCCGCTGATCAGGTCGAAGGCATCTTCCCGGACGCGGGAACGCGGGTTGGGGCGGCGTATACTCTAGCAATCGCGTTGACCCTCTGCGCGAAAGAAATCAGTCCCTCGCAACCGAGGACCAGGAGTTACGCATGAGCTCGAACGGCAATGGAAATGGCGCTACACAGCCTGTAAACGGAAACGGTCATGCGCACGGCAACGATTATCCTGTTCCCGCCCCGCGCACCGAGTGGATCGTAAAGCGCAAGGAAGAGGCCGCCCGCACCGGCGACACGAACATGAGCCAGATGCACTTTGCGCGCAAGGGCATGATCACCGAAGAGATGGCCTATGTCGCCCACAAGGAGAAGATCTCCCCGGAGCTGGTGCGCTCGGAGATCGCCAAGGGAACGATGATCATCCCGGCGAACATCAATCACCCGGAGCTTGAGCCGATGGCGATCGGTGTCGAATCGCTCTGCAAGATCAACGCGAACATCGGCAACTCGGCCATTACCTCAAACGTGGATGAGGAGCTTCGCAAGCTGCACACGGCCGTGCATTACGGCGCGGATACGGTGATGGACCTGTCCACAGGCGGCGATATCCCGATGATCCGCGAGCAGATTCTGCGGCACTCCCCGGTTCCGATCGGCACGGTTCCGTTGTATGAGGCGCTGAGCCGCGTGAAGAAGGTTGAAGACCTGAACATCGATCTCTACCTTGAGGTCATCGAGGAGCAGGCCCAGCAGGGAGTGGATTACTTCACGATTCACGCCGGCGTCCTGATCCAGTACGTTCCGATGGTGGCGAAGCGCATCACGGGCATCGTCAGCCGCGGCGGGGCGATTCTTGCCCAGTGGATGACCTCGAATCACAAGCAGAACTTCCTTTATGAGAACTTTGACCGCATCACGAAGGTCATGGCGAAGTACGACGTCAGCTATTCGCTCGGTGACGGACTGCGGCCGGGCTGCCTCGCAGACGCCTCCGACGAGGCTCAGTTTGCCGAGCTGAAGACGCTCGGTGAGCTCACGCGCCAGGCCTGGAAGTCCGACGTGCAGGTCATGATCGAAGGCCCCGGCCATATCCCGATGGACCAGATCAAGCTGCAGGTGGATAAGGAGATCGAGCTCTGCGACGGCGCGCCGTTCTACGTGCTCGGCCCACTGGTCACGGACATTGCGCCTGGCTACGACCACATCACCTCCGCGATCGGCGCGGCGATGATCGGCTGGCACGGCGCGGCGATGCTCTGCTACGTAACTCCCAAGGAGCATCTCGGCCTGCCGAATGAGAAGGACGTCAAGGACGGCATCATCGCCTACAAGATTGCAGCGCATGCCGCGGACGTCGCCCGCCACCGTCCTGGTGCTCGCGACCGTGACGACGCCATCTCACACGCCCGCTACACCTTTGACTGGGACAAGCAGTTTGCACTCTCGCTCGATCCGGAGACGGCTCGCAGCATGCACGATGAGACGCTGCCGGATGACTACTACAAGGAAGCGGCGTTCTGCTCGATGTGCGGACCGAAGTTCTGCAGCATGAACTGGTCCAGCAAGGTCGACAAGTTCAACGAGAGCGAGTTTGGCCTGAAGAAGCCCGACCTGACCCAGATCATGACGGAGCAGATGGCCCTCCGCGGCTAGTTCTTTGCCTGTCTTCCGAAGTCAACACCAGCAATGCGGTCCCCA
>CAZZZQ010000502.1:0-3293 GCA_964658405.1 uncultured Sphingomonas sp. | reverse complement strand
CCCTATCACGACTGGAACGACCGCATCACCGCCGAGTGCTACGCCCCCAACGGTGCCTCCCGCATCACCAATGTGCAGAACGAGATCATCCGCATCGTCAATAACTACGCCCGGATGAGCTTCAACTTCGGCCCGACGCTGCTCAGCTGGCTCAACGACAAGGCGCCCCGCACCTACCGGATGATCCTCGACGCCGACAAGGCCAGCGCCCACCGCTACAGCGGCCACGGCTCCGCGATCGCACAGGTCTACAACCACATCATCATGCCGCTCGCCAGCCGCCGCGACGCCATCACCCAGATCCGCTGGGGCATCGCCGACTTCGAGTTCCGCTTCGGCCGCAGGCCCGAAGGCATGTGGCTCGCCGAGACCGCCGTCAACCGCAGCGTGCTCGACCTCATGGCCCGGGAGGGGATCAAGTTCACCATCCTCGCCCCCGTCCAGTGCGCCCAGGTCCGCCGCCTCCCCAGCCCTGACGCCCCCTCGACCGACGCCCCCTGGAGCCAGACCCCCAACGCCTCCGTCGACCCCACGCACCCCTACCAGGTCCAGCTCGACGAGGGCCGCAGCATCGCCGTCTTCTTCTACGACGGCCCTGGCTCCCGTGCCATCGCCTTCGAAGGCCTCCTCAACAGCGGCGAAAACTTTGGCAGCAGGCTGCTCGCAGGCTTCCACGCCTCGACCGCCGACGATCCCGAAAAGGCCCAGCTCTCCCACGTCGCCACCGATGGCGAAAGCTACGGTCACCACCACAAGCACGGCGAGATGGCCCTCTCCTACGCCATGCACTGGATCGAAGAGAACAAGCACGCCCAGCTGACCAACTACGGCGAGTTCCTCGAGAAATTTCCTCCCAAGTGGCAGGCCGAGGTCGCCGAAGACACCTCCTGGAGCTGCGTCCACGGCGTCGAACGCTGGCGCTCCAACTGCGGCTGCAACGGCGGCAAACCCGGCTGGAACCAGGAGTGGCGCAAGCCCCTCCGCGAGTCGCTCGACTACCTCCGCGACGCCACAGCCCCCATGGCCGAGGCGCTCGCCGCACCTCTCCTCAAAGACCTCTGGGCCGCCCGTGACGCCTACATCGACGTCGTCCTCGACCGCTCTCACGCCTCCATCAAGCGCTTCTTCGAGGCCCACCAGCTCCACGTCCTCACCCCCGCCGAGCGCGTCACCGTCCTCGAACTGATGGAGCTCGAACGCCACACCCAGCTCATGTACACCAGCTGCGGCTGGTTCTTCGACGAGATCTCCGGCATCGAAACCGTTCAGATCATCGCCTACGCCGGCCGCGTCCTCCAGCTCGCCTGCGAGCTCTTCGGCGCACCCGGCACCGCGCTCGAACCCGAGTTCCTTCGCATCCTCGGAACCGCCAAGAGCAACCTCCCCGACCTCGGCGATGGCGCGGAGGTCTACCGCCGCTACGTCACCGGCATGAAGATCGGCCTCGAGCAGGTCGGCGCCCACTACGCCATCAGCTCCATCTTCCGCAACTACCCCGAGGACGGCGAGCTCTTCTGCTTCGACCTCCACCGCAAGTCCTACGAGGTCTTCGCCTCCGGCCGCGGCCGCGTCGCCCTCGGCCGAGCCAATATCCGCTCCCGCATCACCGAGGAGTCCGAAGAGATCTGCTTCGCCGTCCTCCACCTCGGCGACCAGAACCTCTCGGCAGCCGTTCGTCGCTATACCGTGGACGATCAGCCCGCCTTCAATACCTTCTCTGCCGAGGTCCGCACCGCGATGAGCCGGGCCAACCTCCCCGAAATCATCCGCCTGATCGACCGCTTCTTCGCCCAGGCCGACGCCCCCGACCAGCCGCCCATCGCCTACTCGCTCACCTCGCTCTTCGCCGACGAGCAGCACCGCATCCTCCGCACCATCCTCGACCGAACCCTCTCCGAGATGGAGGATTCGCTGCGCAAGATCTACGAGGATCACGCCTCGCTCCTCCACTACCTCACCGAATCCGGCATGGCCGCGCCGCCCGCCCTCGCCCTCGCCGCCGGCTTCGCCCTCAACGCCAGCCTCCGCCGCGCCATCGAGAGCGACAGCTTCGACCCGGTCGAGGTCGAAGCTCTCATCAGCCGCGCCACCTCCGACCAGATCCCCCTCGATACCCCGCTCCTCAGCTTCGCCGCCGGCATGCAGATGAAGCGCGTTATGATCCGGCTGGAGGCTGCCGCAGCCGGCGAGTCCTCCGCATCCACCGCCCTCAATCACGCCCTCACCATGGCCATCGCTCTCCGGACCATGCCGTTCGAGGTCAACCTCTGGCAGTCGCAAAACATCTGGAACGATCTGCTCCGCCGAAGCGACAGCAACTACTGGGAAGCTGAGTGGAAGGATGGCTTCAAAAAGCTTGGCGAAGCCATGAACATCTCCGTCGATGAGCTTGTCATCGAAGAGGGTGTGACGACGTTCTGAGCCGCATCCCTTTATTTTTGTATAGGTAAGCGCCCCTCCGCCCTGAACCACTGCATCTCGAAGAAGACAAGGACCTGTTTGCATGAAGATGACGAGCATCACCGAGAACCTCGTTCAACTCACCCGTTTCGGACTCGTGAACTGCTACTGCGTCAAAGAAAGTGACGGCATCACCCTGGTCGACACCGGGATTTCGGGCTCCGGCGACGATATCCTCGAGGCCGCCCGCACCTTTGGCGGAGAGATCAACCGGATCCTCCTAACGCACGCCCACGGCGACCACATCGGCTCCCTTGACGACCTCGCCATGAAGCTCGGCAAGGTCGACGTCGCCATCAGCCAGCGCGACGCCCGCATCCTGAAAAAGGACCTCTCCCTCGATCGCAACGAGCCTCAGACCCGCATCAAGGGCACGACGCCCGGCGCCAAAACCATCCCGACCCACTTCGTCGAAGACGGCGAGCTCTACGGCTCCCTCCGCATCATCGCCACGCCCGGCCACACCCCCGGCCACATGTCCTTCTTCGACGAACGCGACGGCTCCCTCCTCGCCGGCGACGCCCTCGCCTGCGTCAGCGAGCTCCGCGTAGCCGGCGACGCCCCCTGGTTCTTCCCCTTCCCGAACCTCGCCACCTGGCACAAGCCCACCGCCTACGCCAGCGCCAAACGCCTCCTCGAGCTCCCCATCGAACGCTTCGCCTGCGGCCACGGCCAGGTCCGCAACGGAGGCATCCCAGCCCTTAAAGCCGCCCTGAACCGCGCCACCCGCCTCGCAAAGTAGTCGCGCGAATCTCGCTAAACAGCCTCAGAAATCCCGCAACGTATCCTCAGCAACCTCAGCAACCGGTAGATATATACTTTGCTAATCACAG
>CAZZZQ010000501.1:0-3295 GCA_964658405.1 uncultured Sphingomonas sp. | reverse complement strand
CGCGAATATCCTGACCTACTGCTACCACTACGATCCGCAAACCAACAAGCATTCGCTGATCGTTGCACGTGTTGTACAGTTTGGCGGCATGGTTACGATGGCAGGGCTGGGCGGCTTCATTTTTCTAATGTTCCGACGGGATTTGAAACTCGGGCGCGATCACGACCTGACCAAGAGAGAGAACGGCTAAAGGGTAACGATGCATATCAGTCCAGTATTGTGGCAATTTCTGGTGAAGTGGCTCAACGCTTCCGCGCTCTTCCCGCGCGAGGCATCGACCATTGCTCCCTACGCGGATGAGCTCTATTTCTTCCTGATCCTGATGACCATCTTTGGTGTCGTCGTGGTTGGCGCCCTGATCTTTGGATTTTCGATCCGGTATCGCAAGGAAAAGCATCCGGTTGCCGTTCAGGTCGAGGGTTCGACCCTGCTCGAAGCCACGTGGACGATCATCCCGCTGGCCATCTTCCTGGTCTGCTTCGTCTGGGGCGCACTGCTGTACTTCCGTATCTACAATCCGCCGACCAACGCCATGAACATCTATGTCGTCGGTAAGCAGTGGATGTGGAAGGCGGAGCATCCGGGTGGGCAGCACGAGATCAACGCGCTCCACGTCCCGACCGGACGGCCGGTGCAACTGACCATGATCTCGCAGGATGTGTTCCACAGCTTCTCGATCCCTGACTTCCGCGTCAAGCGCGAGGTTATTCCTGGCCGGTATACGACCGTCTGGTTCGAGGCGACGGATCCTGGCACGTATCACATCTTCTGCACGCAATATTGCGGAACTAAGCACTCGGCCATGATCGGCGAGGTCACGGTCCTGACGCCGGACGACTACCAGAAGTGGACGCAGGAGTCGACGAGCGGTATGTCGCTCGCACAGAACGGTGAGCGCCTCTTTGCCAGCATGGGCTGCAACGCCTGCCACTCTGGAAACGCTGCCGCACGGGGCCCGAATCTTTCGGGTATGTACGGCTCGAAGCTGCAGCTGACGAACGGCTCACAGGTCCTGGTGAACGACGCGTACCTGCGTGATGCGATTCTGAATCCTTCGCAGCATGTCACCGCGGGCTATGCCCCGATCATGCCGACCTACCAGGGACAGATCAGCGAGGACGGTTTGATCGACCTCGTCGAGTACATCAAGAATCTTAAATCCAACTACCGTGTGCAGCAGACGCTGACCACTTCTCAGTCCGATCAGTCGGCGCCAACAACGCCGGGGATGGTGAAACCATGAGCGCAACCGCATCGACAATTCTGAACCTGCCCGACCAGACAACCGCGACCCTTCCGAAGAAGAACTACCTCAACGCCGAGCATGGCCTGTTGAGCTGGCTCTTTACCGGTGACCACAAGCGTATCGCGATCCTGTACCTGATCTCGATCACGTTCTTCTTCTTTATCGGTGGAGCCTTTGCCGGGCTGATCCGGCTCGAGCTGCTGACGCCGCTGCCTGACCTGGTGGCCTCGGACACGTATAACAAGTTCTTCACCATGCATGGCATTATCATGATCTTCCTCTTCCTGGTGCCTTCAGTGCCGGCGACCCTGGGGAACTTCCTGATTCCGATCATGCTCGGTGCGAAGGACCTTGCGTTCCCGCGGATCAACCTGCTGAGCTGGTATCTGTATATGGCTGGCGGCACGTTCACGCTGGCAGCGCTCGTTCTCGGTGGTGTGGATACCGGATGGACCTTCACGACCCCGCTTTCGACGCACTACCTGAACACGAACGTGATCACGGCAGCGACGGCGATCTTTATCGCGGGTTTCAGCTCGATCTTTACCGGTCTGAACTTCATCGTGACGATCCACCGGATGCGTGCTCCTGGCATGACCTGGTTCCGGATGCCGCTCTTTGTCTGGTCGAACTATGCGGCTTCGATCCTGATGGTGCTTGGAACCCCGGTTCTCGCGATCGCGATCGTCCTGGTTGCGCTCGAGCGGACCTTCGGAATCGGCGTCTTCGATCCGACCAAGGGCGGCGATCCGCTGCTCTTCCAGCATCTCTTCTGGTTCTACTCGCACCCTGCTGTGTACATCATGATTCTGCCGGGTATGGGTGTGATCTCTGAGGTCATCAGCACGTTCAGCCGCAAGCGCGTCTTCGGCTACACGGCTGTGGCCTTCTCCTCGGTGGCGATTGCGCTCTTCGGCTTCTTTGTCTGGGAGCACCACATGTTCATCATGGGTGTGTCGAACTACTCCGCTCTCGTGTTCTCGCTGCTGACGATGCTGGTCGCGGTCCCTTCGGCGATCAAGATCTTCAACTGGGCGTTCACGCTGCAGCAGGGTTCGATCACCTTTGAAACTCCGATGCTGTATGCCTTCGGCTTCCTCGGACTGTTTACCATCGGCGGTCTGACCGGTGTCTTCCTCGGCTCGCTTGGCATGGACATTCACCTGACTGAGACCTACTTCATCGTGGCGCACTTCCACTTTGTCATGGTCGGCGGTATGCTGATGGCGTTCCTCTCCGGAATCCACTTCTGGTGGCCGAAGATGACGGGCCGTATGTATCCCGAGTCGCTCTCGAAGCTGGCTGCGGTGGTCACCTTCATCGGGTTCAACCTGACCTTCCTGCCGCAGTTCATTCTTGGCTATCTGGGCATGCCGCGCCGGTATCACGCGTATCCGCCGGAGTTCCAGGTGCTGAACGTCCTCTCGACGGCCGGCGCAACCGTCCTCGGTGTTGGATACCTGCTGCCGATGCTGTACCTGGCATGGTCGCTGAAGTATGGCGCGATCGCCGGCAATAACCCCTGGCAGGCTACCGGCCTCGAGTGGCAGATTCAGTCGCCGCCGCTGACGGAGAACTTCATTGAAGTTCCCATCGTCGACCACGAAGCGTATGACTATGAGTGGCTGGCTCACAAGACGCAGCACGAGGTGACCACCGTTGGATAACGTCATTACTCATCCGCACACCCACGAGACTGCCGTTGCGATCGAGCATCATCATGTTGCTCTTCCGCAGCACCGTCATCATTTTGAGACGGAGGAGCAGCAGCGCGAGGCGGCCAGCTTCGGCATGTGGCTGTTCCTGCTGACGGAGATCATGTTCTTCGGCGGAATGTTCTTCGCCTATCTCCTTTACCGCAACTGGTACTACGACGCGTTTGTTGTGGCGTCGAACCAGTTGAGCATTCCGCTGGGTGCGGCGAACACCGTCGTACTGATCGGATCGGGCTTCTTCATGGCGCTCGGAGTGTGGGCGGCGGAGGTTCGGAAGAAGAATCTGCTGGTCCTGTTTCTCGTTATTACCACGGCGCTCGGAGCGGTGTTTCTT
>CAZZZQ010000500.1:0-3297 GCA_964658405.1 uncultured Sphingomonas sp. | reverse complement strand
CATGCTGTATCGCCCAGCAAGCAAGCGCCGATTGCAAGGGCTAGAACAGCCGGGAAGCCAAGCTGTCCGGTGTGACAGAGTGCTCCGACTCCAAGTAGAAACAAAACGCCCGGAACTGGCATAAAGAGCTGGTTGGCAAGAACCGTGAAGAAGAGCAGTCGCCACAGCTTAATCTGCTTGACTCATTCTTTCCGACGAACCATTTCGAACTTGACAAGGAAGATACTGACCTCGGCTCGTCCGGGGCAGCGCTCATTCCGGGAAGACATCTCGTTCTGGGCGGCGGTAAAGAGGGTGTGTTGTACACGCTTGACACCCGAAATCTTGGACGACTTGGCGATGAGCATGCGCTATAGCACTTTCGCGCCAATCGGACGCACGTGTGTACCTTATCCTTAGGAATAGCACACTCGATCCTCAGACGAAGACGGTGGCCTGGGGACTTACACACACTGTCCTACACCGAACCCGCGCCGAAGCGCGGAGAGTCGATGCCGTATTCGGTAGTCGCCGTGGCAGCGGATGGGCAGACCGGCTCTATGTCCGCTCCGGCGACAATCGCTTCACCAAGACGCAAGAAGATGGAGAACTAAGCGCTAACATCAGGCATCGGTGTATACCCTACTTTTTGTCGCATGTGGCACCGCCGCTGCGCAACCTACGGGTAGCGCCTGTATTCTTGAATTGGCTTCACCGCTGCCGGGCAAGGGACTGGCGGAGCACAATTTCCTGTTCGCTGACGGATCGCACGAACGCCGCATCTTTCCAGTCGAAATGGGAAAGGAGTCTGGTCGTCCGACGACCTTATGAGACGGAGGCGAGGTCAGCGACGCCGTGATGCTCTCTAACGGGAATGCGCTCCGAACGCTACCCATTCCACACACGCGGCATGGGTAGCCTGCTTTGAGCCGCCATCGATCGAGACGACCCATCTACTCCATTCTCTGTAAAAGGACGTTGGTTAGCTACTTGCGATCTAGAAAATGAAAGCCAAACAAACATGGCTTCCTATTGCCGCTACCGACGAACAGGAAGCACCGAGATCTCGGCGCCACTTACAAGCGCGTCAGAGCTCACGGTTTTAAGGGCGGTCAGCCGAAAGAAGCGCGCCTCGACTGCGGGGAAACGCACCTCCTGCTGATCGGGATTATGGCTGATGTTATCGAAATCGCCATCCGCCACAGTCAAAGTCCAACGAACACCGTCGGTGCTTGTCTCAAATTTGAAACGCTCAATGGTGCCGCCCGAACGGCCATCGCTGCGAGGCAGATACGTAAACCCCTCGATGGTCTGCATCTCGCCCATATCTACTGCGAGTGAAACAGGATGCCCGGGACTCGCAGCTTCCTTCATCTCCCAGATCGTCTTTGGGTTGTCATCGATCGCATTAGATGCGTTGCCAGCGCTTCCCAAGACCTTCCAACCGATTGGCGCAGCACCCGCAAAGTGCTGCTCGCCAACCATGCCGATCGAACCATCGCTATTCACGACCGCAGCCTGCACTGTGGCGCCCATACTTGCATCGAGTGGTGCTTGATAGACAGGACTGTTGGCCGCGGGGATGGTCCCATCGGTCGTGTAGACAATAGGACGGCCGACCGAAGTGTGAATAGATACCATTCCAGCTTTGTCTCGCCGTGAGATCTGAGGTGCCGCGATGACGGCAGCTTGACGATAAAGGCCAATCTCGGCGAGGCTGGGCGACAGGCGCGATTCCTGTATACGAATCCGAACCATATTGGAGGTCACCGGCTCTTTGAGTCGAAGGAGCCGCTTATGACCAACGGTCGTTTGCGTGTCGAGCTCATGCCATGCTCCTTCACGCTTTACATCAATCGCGAAGCGCCCGATCCGTTGACCTCTGTGGTCGACAGCCTCCTGTAGGGAGACCACGTCGAATGTGACGGCCTTAGGCAAGCGTAGCGTGATTGTCCCGGTATCATGACCGACTGCCGGACTCCACCAGCTGTCAAGATTGCCGTCAAGAACTGCGGCACCCTTATGTCCTGGCTCCTCTGAGTCGGACGTGACAGAGGCTCCAGCGGCAAGATTAACGGCATACGTCTTCATCAGCACGGCGGCCATCGTGCGCAATTGGGCTCGTTGATCGTCCGGGATCAGGCCGCGCGAGTCGGGCGAAATATTGAGAAGCCAGTTTCCGTTGCGACCTACCGATGTGTAATAACGATCAATCAGATCACTGGCAGTTCGACAAACCTTCGTTGAAGACCAAAACCAGCCGTAGAGTATTGGCATATTGATCTCCGCGGGATACCACCAGAGATGGGAACCGGGAACAAGCTTCGATGTGCTGCCGAGGTCCTCATCCGTCATATCAGGCCATCGAAACTCGTCAGGCTTGGCAGGCAGCGGCGTGACATCCCACTCGGTCTTTCTGCCGATGCCGTCTTCGTTGCCAACCCAGCGTCCGTCTGGCCCCTTGCCAAATATGATCGCCTTGGGTTGCAGTTTGCGAATCATGCTGTACCAGGCGTTATAGTCATATCGCTCCTCGACGCTCGGATCAGGATTGGCTCCATCGAACCAGACTTCCTGAATCATGCCGTACTCCGTCAGCAGTTCGTAAAGCTGATTAAGAAAGTAGCGGTTATAGTCGTCAACGTCATAGGTGAAGCTCGGCTTCCCTGTAGGCCGCTCACGCTCCCGTGTTGGCTCCGAGCCAAAACTCATGGGATCAGTAGGAATGGTGGAGCGCACTGACGGACTTCCGTCGCCGTAATAGCCAGTCGCACTGCTTTGATTAGTGTGCAGTTGATAAAGGTCGGCGGGCGACAGATATACGCCCAACCTTATGCCGTACTTGTGCGCAGCGGTCGCGACTTCGCGGACAACATCTCCCTTGCCTCCACGCCAGTGGCTCGCTGCTACAGAGTGTTTCGTATAGCGGCTTGGCCAAAGTGCCAGACCGTCATGGTGCTTGCAGACGAGGATCACCAACGTACCGCCGGCTTCCTTCACGGTCCGCATCCATTGATCTGCGTCGAGCTCGGTCGGATTGAAGATAGATGGATCTTCGTGCCCGTTACCCCACTCCACACCTCGGAAGGTGTTAGGACCGAAGTGAATGAAGAAGGTCCGCTCGAGACGCATCCAGTCTGACTGGTTCGGTCGCGGCAACACAGTCGCCGCTTTGGCCAACACGATCTCTCGTCCATCGCCTGGATCGATCTGATGAGTAAAGGCGTATGGAATTGCTTGTCCGGCCATGACGGCAGCTTGCGGAGAAGAGGTCTGCGCGTAAAGGAAGGTCGGCCCACCGAACCCTGCGAGGGCGAG
>CAZZZQ010000499.1:2801-3299 GCA_964658405.1 uncultured Sphingomonas sp. | reverse complement strand
GCGATTCCATTGATTCTTAGTGCAAAGGACCGCTCCGCTGCAGGACCGACCGCCCCTGCCCGTGGGCTCTTCCTCGTCGAGGTAGAGTATTGACTCCGTCCACGGCAGGGGTCGCCGCGGCCCAGACACGGATCGCCCGCCTGGCCTCGCTGACGCCGGTCCATCGCGCCTTTCATTGGCTGCACCTCCACCAGCCACAGCTTCGCCAGTGGCAGATGGAGATGACAGCCATTCCTGCGCCTCCCTTTGAAGAGTCACAACGCGCCGTCTGGTTTCTGGAGCGATTCAGAACTCTCGGCCTTAGCAAAGTCCATCTCGATGGTGCCGGGAATGCCCTTGGCGAGTTGCCGGCTGCGGACGCAGACAGCGAAGCGCCCTGCATCCTGCTCTCGGCGCATCTTGACACGGTCTTCCCTGCCGGCACCGACTGTACCCCGACCGAGGTCGAGAGCCGTCTGCTTGCGCCGGGGATCTGTGACAATGCGGCGGGTCTGACGG